>NZ_JBHZPF010000080.1:0-13673 GCF_042787975.1 Peribacillus sp. YIM B13482 | reverse complement strand
AAAGACTAAAGTTACCTTTAGCCCTCCAAGACTCGCTACGAGCGAATGGCTAGTTCTTACTCGACGGGAATCCCACCTGCTATATGATACGACCTAGGCTCGGCCGCACACGCACCCTTTAGTTCCACAAGAAAATGCTGCCTTAAAGAAAGCTCCGATCTTCAGCTAATGCACCCTTTAGTTGCAAGAGGTGGTGGCGGTTTTTACCTGGCTCACCTCGAACCTCTGTAAAAATAGAAGTATCAAATGTCCCAGGTTGAGTAATTTTTCCTAATTTTATATTTTTTGCTATTTTTTTACAAAAAACATGTTATTATTCAAGTGTGCTTTTCCAAAATATGCTTTTAAAAGGAGTTAGGAAATGACATTTAATATTAAAGCGTAATTTTATTTCTCTACCCTTAAATTCTCCATGAAAAAGGATGAATTTTCGTAAAACATTCAAATAATCCTTTATGAAGGGAAGAAGGCCCATGGGAACTATGGATTCTAAATCTGTCGTGGAAAAAAAGGAGCAAAAAAGTCAATATCTTGATATTCGTGACATATGTAGCATAAATGGCTCTGCTAAATTTGACCCTAATACTAACATTACAACCTTAACAGAAGCAATAAATTCTCAAGCAGGTGCAATTGCTGGAAAAACTGCATTTGATATGAGACACGATTTTACTCTCGTAGCAGATATATACCTAGGATCTAAAGGCAGTGGAGCTGATGGTATTGCTATAGCGTTTCATAGAGGATCAATTGGTTTTATTGGTTCAATGGGCGGAGGCTTAGGGATTCTAGGAGCACCAAATGGGATAGGGTTTGAGATAGATACGTATTGGAAAGCCTCTTCAGATGAAACAGGTGATTCATTTGGGCATGGTCAAATGAATGGAACACATGCGGGATTTGTAAGTACAAATCGAAATACAAGCTACTTAACAGCCTTAGCGCCTATGCAAAGAATACCTGCACCGAATAGTAAGTGGAGGATTCTAACTATTAATTGGGATGCGCGTAACAACAAGCTAACAGCAAGGCTTCAAGAGAAAAACAATGATGATACTACTAGATCTGCTAGTCCAAGATATCAAACATGGGAGTTATTAAATCCTGCATTTGATTTAAATCAGAAATACACTTTTGTTATCGGTTCAGCTACAGGGGCTGCTAATAACAAGCATCAGATCGGAGTTACTTTGTTTGAAGCATACTTTACAAAACCAACTATAGAGGCAAATCCTGTTGATATTGAAATAGGCACAGCATTTGATCCGTTAAACTATGAACCAATTGGACTTAAAGCAACTGATGAAATAGATGGAGATATAACAGATAAAATTACTGTAGAATTTAATAACGTAGATACATCTAAACCAGGTGCATATCGTGTCACATATAAAGTATTAAATAGTTATGAAGAAAGTGATGAAAAGACAATAGAAGTCGTAGTATATACGAAACCAACCATAGCTGCACATAATGTGGCGATTAAGAAAGACTTAGCATTTGATCCATTAAACTATGAACCAATTGAACTCAAAGCAACTGATCCAATAGATGGAGATATAACAGATAAAATTACTATAGAATCTAATAATGTTGATACCTCGAAACCGGGTAAATACCATGTCACATATAAAGTACTAAATAGTTATGAAAAAAGTGACGAAAAAACAATAGAAGTCACTGTATATACAAAACCAACTATAGAGGCATATGATGTTGATATTGAAATAGGCACAGCATTTGATCCGTTAAACTATGAACCAATTGGACTCAAAGCAACAGATCCAATAGATGGAGATATAACAGATAAAGTTACTGTAGAATCTAATAATGTTGATACCTCAAAACCGGGTGAATACCATGTCACATATAAAGTATTAAATAGTTATGAAGAAAGTGACGAAAAAACAATTATCGTTATGGTACCTGTTATTGATGATGGATGGGAGAATGGTGATCCGAAAGGATGGAAATTCTTCTCTGGTGAATCAATTATCCTAGAAGAAGATGAAGAAAATGCTTTAAATGGAAAATGGGTATTTTTTTCAGATAAACATGTAGCCATATACAAACAAGTGGAGTTGGAAAACAATATCTCTTATCAAATTACAGTATATGTTAAACCAGAAGATGAAGGAACTGTGGCACACCATATTGTTAAAGTATCACTAAAACCTGATTCTGCTAGTGGAGAAAGTCAAGAAATTCTAAATACAAGGTTACTTGGTGCGGAGCAAATACAAAAAGGATACAGAAAGTTAACAAGTAATCCATTTATACCAACAAAAATTGAACCCTACAAAAAGCCAATAATAGTTATTGAAAACTTTTTAGCAGGATGGATAGGTGGAATTAAAATAATTGTAGAGCCTACAAAGTAAGAATTGTAAAGTTTATTTAGTAATAGACTTAGAAAACGTGCCTAAAAATATAAAAATTGGTTTTAATAAATATATTAAAAAAGAAGAAACACAGAGATTTATCACCTCTGTGTTTCTTCAAGTTTTCTTCACCGTTAGCTCCATAAAAAAAGAGCTGTCAAAGCAACTCCCTTATTGAAGTAAAGCACCCGTTAGTTCAAGTAGAAGAAGCTTAATAGCTCCGTTTAATACTTAATTTATTAAGAAATACATAAATTGAAGTCCTCCTTTTTTATTTTTTCAAATGATAAGGTACAGTTGTTACTACCACGTTTCTCCGATACAGTAAGAAGGCCTTAATAAGAAAACTTGATTGATTGTGAAGAATATTGTGCCAGCCTTTTTTGGGAATAAATTGTGGAATGACAACCGTTACCCGATAATTCCCTTCCCTTGCTTTATGCTCTACAGTATCAACAAATTTGGTAAGTGGGTTGATGATACTTCTGTAATGAGAGTGCAGTGTCACCAGTCTTACATCAGGTTGCCATTTCTTCCATTGTTCTTCAAACTTCTTCTCGTCTTCTCTTTCAAATGCAACATACACAGCAATAATTTGTTCAGGAGAAAGAGATTTAGCATAATTTAAGGTATTCTCTACAACATGAGTCATGCCAGCAACAGGCACTATCATAACATTACCGTCAATGGTCACAGATGGTTCACAAGTTGTAAGCCTAAGTTGGTCTCCAACAGCTTCATAATGCTTTTTAATTCGATGGAAGAGAAGGACAATGATAGGTAGAAAAATTAGGATTGACCAAACCTGTGAGAATTTTGTTAAAAAGAACATCATTGTGACCGTGAAACTAATAACAGCACCAATCGTATTAACTATTAGTTTTGGAAGCCACCCCTGAGGCTTCTCACGAATCCATTTAGCCATCATTCCTGTTTGGGACAATGTAAATGGAATAAAAACTCCAACTGCATAAAGTGGGATTAGATGCTCTGTTTCTGCCTGAAAAGCAACAATTAAAAGTATTGAAGCAATACCAAGGATGATGATGCCATTTGAATATCCTAATCGGTCCCCTCTAACTAGAAACATCCTTGGAATAAACTTATCCTTTGCAAGATTCACTGCCAACAACGGGAAAGCCGAATAACCAGTGTTCGCAGCAAGGATTAATATCAATGCTGTAGTTCCTTGAATAAAGAAGTACATGAAATTCCGTCCGAAAGTTTCTTCGGCAATTTGGGAAACAACGGTTACCTCTCCACTTGGAGAAATGCCATAATAATAGGCTAAAAATACGATTCCTGAAAACAGTATGGCAAGCAAGGTTCCCATTGCCATTAATGTTTTAGCCGCATTATTTGGAGCTGGGTCTTTAAAGTTAGGAATAGCATTCGATATGGCTTCAACCCCTGTTAAGGCCGAACTTCCTGAAGCAAACGCCCTTAAAAGAATAAACAAACTGATTCCCGCCACAGGTGTACCTATTGGGGTGTGTAATTCAGGAGAAACTCCTCCAGTTAGAATATTATAAATACCCACACCAATTAATATAAACAACGCAAAAACGAATAAGTAAACGGGGTAGGCTAATATTGAAGCAGACTCCGTTACTCCTCTTAAATTCAAAATTGTAATAAGAATTACAAATACAATGGCAATTACCACATTATAGTTATGTAAAGTGGGAAAGGCAGATGTTAAAGCATCGGTCCCAGCAGACACACTTACAGCAACAGTTAGTATGTAGTCTACCAATAGGGATCCTCCAGCTATTAAGCCTGGATTTACACCTAAATTGCTCTTTGAAACCACATACGCTCCACCGCCATGAGGATAAGCAAAGATGATTTGCCTATAAGACAATATGAGAGCTGTTAAAAGAATTAATACACCAACTGCGATAGGAATTGAATACCAAAATGCTGCTGCACCTAACGTAATCAATACTATCAAAATTTGTTCAGGACCATATGCCACTGATGATAGAGCATCAGAAGAAAGGATTGCTAATGCTTTCGTTTTGTTAAGTTTCTGTTCTCCTAATTCATTGGATTTCAAAGGTCGTCCAATTAAAAGCCTTTTTATGAATGGAATCATTAATCACGCACCGCCTAATATATCTATTGGTTAATTTTTACCCTTATCAATAGTAATTACTCAAAAAAGAAATAATTTTACATGCATAAAAAAGTGCCTACAAGTCATATTTAATAGACCTGTAGGCACATCACTTTTCGTGTGTCACAAGTTCCACCTTCCTTCTCATTTAACGCTTACGAGGTTAGCTGTCGGATTCGGACCTTTGAGTAGCCCTACCTTGAAAGGATTCACCCCTTGGGTTAAGTAACAACCCACAAAAATGGTTCCCCCGTACCTAATGGTTTCAGCGATTTAGAAATTTGAACTGTGATTATAATACTCCTGTGTTCAGAGAATGTAAATGAATTTTATGTAAAAGATTAAAACCGAGGATAACGGAAATGTTAGTAGTACATATTAGTTCATGCTTTAGTATTTTTGATTTCTAACACGAAAGGAGGATTTACATGTTCAAAGATAATAGTCCCTTTTTATCTGATGAATTTTTAGATGAGTTAGCTAAAGACATTAACCAGCAATATGGAGGTCCCACAAAAGAACAAATTGCAGAACCCATAAACAATGATTAGAATATAAGTCCACAAGAAAGTACCTTTAGATATTGAACTCATACCATTGTGTATGTCCTCACTTTTTCATTAAACTGCCCCGTTAGCCATTCATGAAGCGCAAAAATCAGCGCTTCACCACAGAGAATGAAAATTGGTCTCTATGTCGATAATGTTTTAATGGCTGGCGAAGAAGGCCTTTGAACTATGGTGCCTTTGAGCCCATCCGTTAGTCTGACTCCGATGACCACGGTGTACCACCGACTGTCGCGCCCTTTATGGGTAGCACTCATGGGAGATTAATCCTTTTTTGGTCGTCGCGCTAGCCTCTACTTAATTTTCTATAATTGGAGGTTTTTGTTTAACGATTTACCAAACTCAATCAGATCACTCATAAGGCTCAGCCTTTTTTTTAAAAGCGTTTTTACTGGGTCTATTTTATTGTGGTTTTTTCTGGATTTTGTGCTTTTTTAATTTTCATGGGAGTTCGATTCACTTATTTCTAGTATATTCTGGAGTATCACAGAGTGGACATTCCTCATATTGCTTTTCCTTTGCTAGAATAAAGTAAATCCCAAGAATAAAAGTAATTATTAAAATGACACAAATTACCCAAAACATCAAAGGATATTGATAATGTACTGTTACTGTTGTAACTCCTGAATTCATATCTGTTGTTGTTATTGTATTCTTAACAGGGTCATAAAGCATGTCTACTATTAAGTATGTTAGTAAAGATGAAAGAGTAAGAAAAATTCCTATCGCACGTTTCATCATTTTCACCTCCTAAAACCGTTAAACTGTATACAGTTTAACGTAAAAACAAAATCCTTCTTCAACTCCCTCAGTTTATACGACTTTCTCACCAATACTCGCTGAATCGCAGGATTTCATCACCCTTGAATTTAAGTTCACGGTAAAATCATATACATAATGAGCAGCTTCCGGAACATGTAAACGTGGGCTAATCGTTTCCAGACGGTGAATTGGGCGAATTAAAAAAATTATTAAAAATGGAAAAATGAAGTCTAACACCCAAGGACATCTTATAGTAAAATTAGCTATGAAATTAGGGTCCTACAAAATATATTTAGTACTAGAAACAATGGGGGATAATATAATTGAATATGATAAGAGGCGAGTGGAAAAATATTTTCAGCCATCGCAAAACTGGGTTAACATTGATAGTCATTCTTTTTGTACCGTTGCTCTATAGCAGCATTTTTCTATCCGCTTTTAGAAATCCTTATTCTAAAACTGGAGATCTTCCAATTGCAGTAGTAAATGAAGATCTGGGATCAAAATTTTCTGGGCAGAATTTACAGTTAGGAAAAGATTTGGTTCATGATTTGAAACAGAATCACTCGTTTAAATGGAAATTTACCAATAGTAAAGAAGCGTTTAAAGGATTAAAAAATGAAGATTTTTACATGGTAGTCGAAATTCCAAATGATTTCTCTAAAAATGGAGCTACCTTGTTAGATAAACATCCTAGTAAAATGGGCCTGAGATATTACACAAATCCGGGGAAAAACTATACTGCATCAAAGATAGCAACCTCTGGAATTAGTAAAATCAATGAGAAAATATCAAATTCTATCACAAAACAATATGCAGTCACATTATTTAATAGTTTAAATGAAGTAGGCGAGCATTTACAAAAAGCAGCTGAAGGAGCGAATAAAATAGACCAGGCTGCCAACAAAATTACAAATTCCTCCAAAACACTACAAGACCATTTGCAGAGTTTAGCTGCTGGTACCGTCTTATTTAAAGATGGTACACAAAGTTTACGCAATGGAACTCAACAATTTCAAACGGAAATTGGTCAATTGTCTAACGGGGTTCAAACACTTAATAGTGGTATGGATAATTTAGAAAATGGCTTGGGTGTCCTTAACAAAACTGGTGAAAATCTCGCCAAAGGTTCTAAACAATTAGAACAAGGAGCTAATGATCTTAAAAGAAACCTACAGCAGGCACACCAAGGTACAATTGAAATTCAAGACAAAGTTGACCCACTATTAATCGCGTTGGGGGATATATATGAAAGACAGCCTGAAATGATTAGTCAACTGAACTCCTTACAACAAATCCTTCAAGGGCAGAACCAACTAGTTAAAGAACAAAAAAGGATTATCCTTAAAAGCAAAAGTCTTTCTGAGGAAGAAAAACAACAGTTGCTTTTGAATTTGGATACTTTCATGTCTCTTTCCACTGCAGATGATTTAAAACAAGAAATTACGGAATTCGAGTCTACGATGTTAACCGTTTCACAAAATTCACAGCAAGTGCAGAGTCAACTTGATCTGTTTGCAAAAGGACAACTATCGATGTATGAAGGCGCTAATAAATTGGCTGAAGGGCAACATACCCTTAGTTCAAATCTAGGGACATTTAACAAAATGTTAGCCGAAGCACATAGTGGTGCTAACAAATTAACAGATGGAACTCGCGCTGTTTCCGACAGTATATTAAAAATGGACAATGCAAGCAATCAATTTGCAAAAGGGATTGAAAAACTTAACTCTAGTGCCAATCAGTTTAGTGAAGACTCTCAAAAACTTGCAGATGGTTCCGCATCAATATATAAGGGATCTTCCCATCTATCTGACGGAACAGGTCAATTACATTCTTCGTTACAATCTGGTGCTACAAAAGCGAATGAATTGAAAATGAATGATAAAAATTACGACATGTTGTCTAATCCAATAAAGTTGGAACCACACAAAATCAGTGAGGTAAATGAATATGGAGCTGGCTTAATTCCTTATATTTTGTCTATTGGTTTGATGGCTAGTGCATTAATTTTCTCTTCTAGTTATCAACTTAAAGAAACACCGTTAGAACCAACATCCGGGGCTTCTTGGTTCCTCAGTAAGCACAGTGTTGTTATTGTGGTTAGTTTGATTCAATCCATTCTAGCAGTTACTATACTTATCCAGGGGATGGGTCTAGAAGTTAAAAATGCATGGGGCTTATATCTATTTACAATTTTGACGAGTCTTACTTTCCTATCTTTGGCGCAAATGCTCTGCACCATTTTTGGAAAAATAGGACAGATTATTGGATTCATTCTACTCTTATTGCAAATTGGCGGTAGCTCAGGTACATTCCCTATAGCGTTAGCACCTCCATTTTATCAACACATACATGCATTCCTTCCAATGACGTATGCTATAAAAGGATTTCGGGATCTTATCTCGATTGGAAATGATCTACATGATGTATGGAGCTATGCGCTAATGTTAGCCGTGTTTGGATTTGTCTTGAATGCTGGTACTTACTTATTTTTTGTTCTTCAATTAAGACATAAAAAAAGCATCTCTGCCGCTTAAGCAAATCTTTGGTTCTGGTGCAAAAACTTCAAGACAATTGCAATTAATCTCTAAATCTTGGACATACTGATACTATTACTTTTTTCATATTTTACTAATGACTCAGTTGCTTTAGAATAATGTTTGATCAAATTGATACTAATAATCTTGATACACGAACAAAAAGAAAGAGCGTGTTTTGAAAAAAAAAGAATGTTCAAAACACGCTCTTAATATATTCAATTGAATCGTTCTTTTATATAAAAGTTTGATTGATCATTTCTGTGACCCTTATTCAATTAAAGGGCCCTATTGTTGAACAAAGATCAAACAGCACTGTTGAACTAACCTGCCTTTAGCTAAATTAGAATATGGTGGACTTATTTTAGTATGGCCTTTCACGAATATGTTTTCATACAAAAAGGCTGCCGCAGCAACCCCTGTTAATGAACTAAAGCACCTGTTAGTTTAAGTACATTTCTTCACAATTTTTTCAGTAATATTAACATAAATATCCATTGAAAAATCACCTCACCTCTAAGAACTAGTGGTGAGGTGAGATCAATTCAATCAAACTTTACATAATCCCCTTCTTTGATTTGATTCTTTTCAAACCATCAAAGATTCACCTCAATTGCATAATGATAAGAAAGTTCTGGATCATAGGTAGGACAACATTTATCCTCTTTACAAGGCTCCATATCAAGTATTTTTAGAATTTCCCCATCTGAATCAATAAAAGCAATAGATGAAGGAATGAATGTGTTTTTCATCCAAAAGCCACCATATATTTTTTCCGAATACACAAATAACATCCCCTCATTTTCGGGTAATTTTCCAACAAACATTAAGCCCTTTTCTCTTTTTCTTTGAGTATCTGCAACTTGAACGGGTAATCTAGTTTCCCTGTTACCACTGAGTATTTTTATCATTTTTGTTTTTATACTATTTTTCATGTTCACTCACCTTCGATTATTATTATAAGCAGGAAAGAAAATTGCTGTCTTTTTAAAAGAAGTTCATGAGATTGAAATTTCCTTTTTTCGAAAAAACGTCTTTTCCCCTAATAATAAAAAGAAAGAAAGTTGGAGATAAAATGCAAAAAAGAAGAAAAAAATAACTAGGCAAGCTCCTTTTCACTTCACACAAAAAGTTGATAAACCAATCCACGGAATAATCTCCTTCTTGATTCAATTTAAAACTTTATACACAGTTTTAGCCATACCTAGCCCCCATAGAGACTATTAGGCAGAGGTTGCATTTTTAGATATAATAAATGTTACATTCACATACAAAGGAGAAAATAAATGAATAAGGTAGATAAAACACGCGAACTTATTATTCAAACTTCCTTAGCCTTATTTAATAAAAAAGGCTACAGTCAAACTTCTATACAAGATATTATGAAAGCAACAAGATTACCAAAAGGAGCAATATATAGACGATTTGAAAATAAGAACGAAATTGCTATTGCTTCATTCGAATATTCTGTAAGCATTATCTGGAATCATTTTTTTGAAGCTACAAAATCTAAAGTTACAGCAACAGATAAATTAATAGCAATGTGTCATATTTATAAAGATGCTGTTAATAATCCACCTGTTGATGGCGGATGTCCTCTACTTAATACGGCCATAGAAACTGATTTTGGATTTCCAGAACTTCATGATAAAGCTGACGAAGCCCATAATCATACTTTAATTATCATACAATCTATCATTGATGAGGGAATTCGTTCAAAAGAATTTCTTCAAGATGTAGATTCTTATTCTTTAGCATCCTTTTTGTTTTCCACAATAGAAGGCGCCGTTATGGCAAGTCGCTTGTCTTTAAATAATGAACATATGCTTCATAGCATTGGGCAAATAAGTATACTTTTACAGCACTACTCAGAAAAGAACTAGGGGTAATCCTAATACCTCTTGGTTCTTTAGCTTTTTTGTTCACTAAAATTACTAATTAATTTATGAAAAAAGTTAAATGAGCATGTATAATAAACCGGACGGTCCGGTCCGGTCCGGTCCGGTTCGGTCCAATCCTGAAATTTAGCCAAAATACTATGTTTAAAGGAGTGTTCATCATGAAAGTCGCAATCATGCTTTACAATGGGATCACAGCCCTAGATGCAATTGGTCCATACGAGGTATTTGCTGCCGTAAAGGGTATCGAAGTGAAGTTTGTCGCCAAAGATAGGGGTTTAATCAAGCTGGATTCTAAAATGGGGCATTTGCATGCCGATTTGAGTTTTTCTGAAGTTACATCAGCTGATATTCTTGTCGTACCTGGTTGTTGTCCTCCTAACTATAAGTCTAACATGAATGACGAAGACACATTAAATTGGATTCGGCAAATACATGAGACAACGAAGTGGACCACATCAGTGTGTAACGGCTCTCTGATTTTGAGTGCCGCAGGTTTGCTAAATGGTGTGAAGGCAACCAGCCATTGGGGTTCTTATGATCTACTCCATTCTCTTGGTGCAGTCCCAACTGGTGAGAGAGTGGCTCGCCAAGGTAAAATCGTTACAGCCGCAGGTGTCTCCTCCGGCATCGACATGGCCCTCCAACTAATAGCTTGGGAATGGGGGGAAGATATCAGTAAATCTGTCCAACTGCTTTTGGAATACGATCCTATGCCCCCGTTTGATTCGGGTTCACCAAAAAAGGCGCCGGCTCCATTGGTAGAACAATTAAGGGTGATGCTTCAAGAGCTTGCAAAACAAGAGCCTGAATTATAAATCAACATATGATAGGAATGAGGGAGACGATTATGATATCCTCTCCTTTGTCCTGTTACTTTATGATTCTAGATAGGGGTCTCGCCACATGTTTATATGGATGTTCGGAATACTCAAAAATGTATACCTGAATTATTTGAATTGAACCACGCATCATTAATTTCGTGTGGTAATGAAGAAACCTTTCAATCTTTTACAACTGTTCCCACATTGCAGTAAAAGAACTTTTGTCCGAATTCTTGAGCTAAGCTCATGCTTACCTCGAAGCCGGTACAATGGGACACTCCAAGGCGTTCAATATTCAATTCTTTCAACGCTTGAATGCTTTTTTCCTTCTGTTCGTCGCTTACGCACCATAAATGAGTGCCGCCGATAACGGTATGAATTCGGTTTTCACCGGTCTTTTGGACTGCATAATTGAGAATATTGACGATGCCTGCATGAGAACATCCTAGAATGACAAACAAACCTTTTTCCGTTTTGATAATAATGGACTGATCGTCCATAACCTGATCTTGGATATAACCTTCTTCCGTCTGCTGGACAATATCGGTATCGCCATGTTCAAAATCTGATAATCGAGGAACCTCACCTGTTAGATAAACATTTGGAGCGATTTCGGTAAATTCCGTGTTGAATTTAAAATTGGCCCCGTAGCTTTCAAGGTCAACTCTAGAAAAAGGGACTCCGATGTATTTATAACCCATCCGAACAAGATATCCTTCTTTGAACAGGTCAGGATGTGCAAAAACATCAACTGTTTTTGCCTCAACTGCCTTTACGGCAGCCAGCAGACCACCAGTATGATCGATATGATGATGGCTCAGTATAATTCCTTTAATACTGGATAAATCTTTTTTGAATACTTTCGCGTTATTGAGCAGTGCTTTACCTTGACCAGTATCGAAGAGATAATTACCATGATCCGTTTCCAAAAAAACAGACCAACCGTGTTCCGCAATCGCTCCCAGGTTACTGAACACACTGTTTTCAGAAAGAACTGTTGCCTTAACCTTCATAAAAACTCCCCCTTAAAGTAGTTTAGATTATAAACTATATGTTCAAAAAAATTATTTCTGCAAAAACTCATTTAGCTTTTGAATGCATTTTTCGAAAATTTCGATCTCCTTTTGGTCTAATTGAGCGCTAAGCTCTTTGTAAAAATTCAGATGTAATTCTTCGTGGACTCGGTAAGCACTTTTTCCTTTTTCAGTAAGTGAGATAATTACCGCCCTAGAATCATCCGGGTGAGGGGAACGCTTAACGAGCTCTTTGCTTTCTAAACGTCCGATAATCTGCGTAACCGCACCTTTCGTTACACTGAGACGGGTGGCCAGTTCACTCATGAGGATACCACCATCGTAACCAATGGCGTCAATCGTGTGAATTTCACTTGGCGTCAAGGGACCTGCGTCTCCAAAGGTGCGGGGATGACGTTCAAGTCGTTGGAGCTGCATAAATAAACGACCTAGATTTCGGCTTCCTGTTTTCATACTATATATGTTGTTTGATTGTTCAGAATTTTTCCTATTCATACCTTTAGTTTAGCTGTTAAACTATTTATTTGTCAAGGGAACCTTTGATCAGCTCGCCAATTACTTTAAATGGCCCGATTGTTTAACAAAGGTCAAACAGCACTCTTCAACTATCCTGCCCCGTTAGTGCCATAAAGAAAAGCTGCCTTAAAGACAGCTCCGATCTTCAGCTATAGCACCCGTTAGTTTAAGTACAATATTTCACAAACTATTAGTAAAGGAACTATTCAGGGCTACGTTATCTTGATGGTAATTCATTCGATGTTTTCTAAAAATATCCAAATCTGCTGATTTTACTTAACTTGTGTTTAGTCTTTTCTTTATATTCACTAAAAACCAAAAAAATGGTAGAATCCCAAAGAGGTGAAATCATTGAAATTTAAGAAGTTTATCATCGGCCTATCATCATTATTAACGGCTTTTGTGTTACTCTTTGTTCTATTGAGATTAATGGGAATACTAATATGGGTGAATGGCGAACCTTTTGATAAATGGATTGCATTAATTGGTTTAATTGCTATGCCTGTTTCTATTTCTATACTATCGAAAAAGATTAAGCTTAATAAAAAGAAAGAAAATACTTTGTTTAATATTGTTGTTTTTGCTAATTTCCTTTACTTATTAGGGTCGTTTTCCATTTTATCCGAAAACTATACTTTTATTAAAAGTGATGAATACCTTTCTTTTCCTTATGTTATACATGAAAAGGAACCATTTCAATGGCCTAAAGATGAGTATAAAAGTAAGTATACATTTTACAGTTCTTTGAATTCATTTATTTATGTAAAAGATTCAGTCAAAAAGGGAAATCACGGCCTGAGTGAACATGCTCGTTATAGTGATTATAAAGTTAAAGTTATAAGTGGAAGCCTCTACATTACATGGAGTGGTGGATCAATATTCATACGATAAAAGGAAGAAGGATATTTCCCTCTTCCTTTTTTATTTGAATTGAGGAGATTCTCTTTTTCAACTATCCTCCCTCAATAAAGAAAGCAAAACCTCTCGATATCTCCGTTTTTCTTAGATTTTCATAGTAGTTTACCTGCCGGTA
>NZ_JBHZPF010000008.1:0-115590 GCF_042787975.1 Peribacillus sp. YIM B13482 | reverse complement strand
AAGGAAGCCATCCAGGGATGATGGAAGGTCATCAAGGAAGCCATTCAGGGATGACGGGAGGCCATCAAGGAAGCCATTCAGGGATGACGGGAGGCCATCAAGGAAGCCATTCAGGTCTGATGGAAGGCCATCAAGGAAGCCATCCAGGGATGATGGGAGGCCATCCAGGAGGCCAACCAGGAATGATGGGAGGCTTCCAAGGAGGTCAACCAGGAATGATGGGAGGTCATCCAGGAGGTCAACCAGGAATGATGGGAGGCCATCCAGGAGGTCAACCAGGAATGATGGGAGGCCATCCAGGAGGCCATTCAGGAATGATGGGAGGCTTCCAAGGAGGTCAACCAGGAATGATGGGAGGCCATCCAGGAGGCCAACCAGGAATGATGGGAGGCCATCCAGGAGGTCAACCAGGAATGATGGGAGGCCATCCAGGAGGCCAACCAGGAATGATGGGAGGCCATCCAGGAGGCCAACCAGGAATGATGGGAGGCCATCCAGGAGGTCAATCAGGAATGATGGGAGGCTTCCAAGGAGGCCAACCAGGAATGATGGGAGGCTTTCAAGGAGGTCAACCAGGAATGATGGGAGGCCATCCAGGAGGTCAACCAGGAATGATGGGAGGCCAACCAGGAGGCCAACCAGGAATGATGGGAGGCCAGCCGGGAAGCCAACCAGGGATGATGGGAGGTCAAGGTGGAGGTCAGCCAGGAAGTCAGCTAGAGATGATGATGCCGGGTCAATTTGGTGGTCAGCCGGGCATGATGCGGGGGCAGCCTGAAGCTATGTTGCCTGGACAAATGGGAGGACAGCCTGGCCAATTCGGTGGCGTTCGTGCTCCTGAAACATTTGGGATACCAACATATGTAGATGAAAGCGATGACTACTAATTATCAAGGAGACAGTGTTTTTAACACTCGTCTCCTCTCTTATATAAATCGTAAGCCAAAGAAAGTCCACCATCTTCAAAGCAGTGTCTATTTAATAACTTTTGAAAAGGGTCATCCAATAATCCTTAAAGGATTCAGCAGTTTTGAAAAATGGGATCGGCAAAGAGAATTGACTTCTTTATTAAAACAAAAGGGTTTCCATCAAACGTATTATATTCATCAGAATTTAATGCCCTTTCAATTCAAAGGGAAATGGTATGGCAGTATGGACTATTTTCCGCCGAGTAAGAAAAAATTCCGATTTTCCAATCATAAGGACCGTTTAGAGGGAATTCAGTTACTGGAAAGCTTCCATGATGTTTCTGAACATCTCTCCATTAACGCGCCTGTTTTTGATCAATCAAAAAAATGGAAAGAGCGTTTATCACTATTTAAAAATAACTTTTCTTATGTTCGCCAATATGTTTCCGAAGATATTATTAAAGAATGGATTAGATGGGGGGAGTGGGCATTAGAGGGTTTTGATAAAAACCAGTCTTTATGGAGTAAGGAAAAGAAAGTCATCATTCATGGTGATTGTGCCCACCATAATTTCTTGCGGAGAGAAGACGGCACTTTAACCTTAATCGATTTTGATCTAATGGCAAGTGCTCCAAGATGCATTGATTATTTACAGTATGCAAATCGAATTTCACCTCATTTGGAAGATGCGGCCACCAAGTTGTGGGAAGTGCCGCAATTGCAAAGCTATCAGTCTGACCTGGCCTTTTTATATGCTTTAACTTATCCTACGGATATTTTCCGTGAATGGAATCGTCTTAATAAAAGTTCTTCTCAGCTTCATTCGGTCTGGAAAATGACTGTGGAAGGTTTTTCGGAGCGGATTAAGATGAATGAAAAATTGGAGAAGAAGATTTCTTCCCTAAAGAGGAAATAAAACGCGCTTTTGGCCGTAACTTACAGAGTACATTCATCGTTAGACACCCATGCTAATTATGAGCGGAATATAGCTCATTCTATTGCAATGGGAGGGTTATTTTGCAGATAATAAAATGGACACTGCCACTTTATACGGTATTAGCCGCTGTCAGCTTGGTTGGATGTGCTAATAATGATACAGCGAAAAACGAAAATATAACGAATGAAACAGGGTACCATACAACTGAAAAAGATGTATTGGTACGAAACATCAATTATCGGAATATGGGGCAAGGCCTTTACGATAAAGATGATGCATACAGTACGCGGGATCGTAATTACCATGGCCATGAAAGTAAACCGCTTAGGGCCCGATCATCTTATTATAATTCTTATGAAGGCACGTTAGCCGACAAAGCTAATGGAATCGCCAATGGAGTGGACCCTGTTATCGATGCCAGAACAATCATCATGAAAGACGAAATGCTGGTTGCCTTGCTGCTTAATGACTACAGCCAAGCAAAAAATGTCAAAGAAAAAGTCAAGAATGAAATCGGACCGCTTTCAAATGGCCGGAACCTATACGTCACAACCGATCAAGGTGTCTATTATAGGTCGATGACACTTGATAACAATCTTCGTGATGGCGATACGAGGGAAATGGTCATTCTGGATGCCAATGACATGTTCGAGAATCTTAACATTCATCAAGATCACTTAAAATAATTACAGGGCTGACCCCGATTCCATGGTCAGCCCTTTTAGATTTTTTCTGGTTAAGAATCCTTATTTGGGTCAAACTACTTAAAAAGTAAACGCCTTAAGAGGTGAGAATATTGATTAATCAACTAAGGATCCAATTTTTCATGATACTTTTCATACTGCCATTTTGTTTAACCGTTTATGCCGAAGGACCTGTGCAGAAGGAAAATGAACCAATTGAAAGGAAAGTCATCCTTCAGCGTATGTATCTGGATGGCGAGTTAAGTGAGGAGAAATTGACAGAAACAATTTGGTCGATGGAAGACTTTTGGTCAAAATATCAAGGGTGGAAAGTAGTCGATCAAAATGAAGAACATATTGTCCTTAAGAAAATTGAAAATGACATATCTCCGCTTTTAAAAGCGAATGGTTACCTTGGGATGAGGGAAGATGGTACCTTATCCATTTTTATCGGAAGGCCTGAGCACGCCAAGATCATTCATACTTTTTACCAAATAGACGTTGGTAAACTTGAAGTATACAAGCAGGAGGAACTGCAAAAAGGGATACCGATCATGAATAAAGACCAATATAAACAGCTCATTAAAGAATATGAGCCATATTCGGTAAACTAGGATGGGATGACACCCATCCTCTTTGTTTTTCTCCAGCCGTAAACCCCAAATGCGATAAAACGGGATATCGTCCATTGGAAAAGTCTTTGCCGACTACTAAATAACTTTTAATGAACAACCCTTCTTTTTTATGATAAAATGAGAGGTACAGCAAAATCAGGGAGAGAATTAATTTGTATGATTATATAAAAGGCAAGGTCGATTATATTGGACCTGAATACATAGTTGTGGAAAATGGGGGAATCGGATATCAAGTGATGACGCCGAATCCTTTTATTTTTTCCGCCCAATACCAGAAAGAAATCCAAGTTTTTTTATATCATTATGTGCGCGAGGATATGGCTGCATTTTACGGATTTCAGACTCGGCAAGAAAAGGCATTATTCACAAAATTATTGAATGTTACCGGAATCGGACCGAAGGGTGCTCTAGCCATATTGGCATCAGGACAAGTTGATCAGGTGGTGCAGGCGATCGAAAGTGAAGATGAATCGTTTTTGGTGAAATTCCCGGGAGTCGGAAAGAAAACGGCACGGCAAATGATTCTGGATTTAAAAGGGAAACTTGAGAACATTATTCCGGATGCGTTTCCAAGCTTGTTTAACGAAGGCGTAACGGCTGCACTCAGTCCCAATGGTTATACGGAAGCGTTGGATGAGGCCATTCTTGCTTTGAAGGCTCTTGGTTATTCTGAAAAGGAAATCCAAAAGGTTGCTAAGAAGTTGCAGACGGAAGATATGACGACTGAGCAATACATTAAGAAAGCATTGCAAATGATGTTAAGATAAGGAGTGGCGCAATGGAGGAGAGAATATTCAATCAGGAAGCCGATCTGAACGAACTATCCTTTGAACAAAGCCTGCGGCCGCAAAACTTAAAGCAATATATTGGACAGGATAAAGTGAAAGCGAATTTGAGCGTATACATCGAAGCGGCAAGGATGAGGGAAGAAACGCTTGATCATGTACTTTTATATGGACCGCCCGGACTTGGGAAGACGACGCTAGCTGTCATCATCGCCAATGAAATGGGTGTCAATATCCGCACGACTTCCGGTCCCGCCATTGAGCGGCCGGGAGATCTGGCGGCCATTTTGAGTGCACTTGAGCCCGGTGATGTGTTATTCATTGATGAGATTCACCGTCTTCCTCGTGTTGTCGAAGAAGTGCTATACCCGGCTATGGAGGACTTCTGTCTGGATATTGTAGTCGGTAAGGGGCCGGAAGCCCGTTCGATCAGAATCGACCTGCCTCCGTTCACCCTCGTAGGGGCCACGACACGTGCAGGGTCACTATCTGCACCGCTCAGGGACCGTTTTGGCGTTTTAAGCCGTCTTGAATATTATACGGAAAACCATTTGGCTGATATCATCATCCGTACAGCAAGAATCATGGATACGGAAATGAATGATCAGGCAGCTGCAGAGCTTGCAAGAAGGTCAAGGGGCACCCCGAGAATTGCTAATCGGCTTTTACGGAGGGTCAGGGATTTCGCCCAGGTACGCGGTGATGGTACGATAACTGCCGAACTTGCCGATTATGCGCTTGAATTAATGCAGGTCGACCGTTTAGGACTCGATCATATTGACCATAAATTACTTAAAGGGATCATTGAAAAATTCCGTGGTGGGCCCGTGGGTCTGGAAACGATTGCCGCAACGATTGGCGAAGAGGCACATACGATCGAAGACGTCTATGAACCATATCTGTTACAAGTCGGTTTTCTTCAGCGGACTCCAAGAGGCCGGATGGCAACACAGCTGGTTTATGAGCATTTCGGAATGGAGATGCCTGAATGATGAATATACCAAAAATGGTAATGATACTGGGTGTGATTATATTCGTGATTGGTTTTGCGATGAAATATATCCATCTCGGCAGGCTGCCGGGAGATATTTTTCTGAAAAAGGGGAATACGACTTTTTACTTTCCTATCGTTACATCAATCATCGTCAGTGTGGTGTTGTCCGCCATTTTTTATTTGATCGGCCGTTTTAAATAATAATTACAGCTTGATAGACAGGTTAGGAAGTGGAACAGATGAAATTGGAAATGTTTGATTTTCATTTACCGGAGGAATTGATTGCACAAGTTCCTTTGGAGGATAGGGAAGCAAGTAGATTGATGGTGTTGGACAAAGAAACCGGTAAGCTCCAGCATGATGTATTCAGCCATATCACGGAATATATCAAACCGGGAGATTGCCTGGTGTTGAATGATACGAAGGTGCTGCCGGCCCGACTATACGGCAGTAAAGAAGAAACGGGTGCAAAGGTTGAAGTATTGCTGCTTAAGCAAGAGCATGATGATGTATGGGAAACGCTCGTGAAGCCAGCCAAACGGATTAAAGTAGGCTCGACAATCATTTTTGGCGATGGTAAACTAAGTGCCGTCTGTACAGGTGTACTTGAGCATGGCGGCCGAATCCTTGAGTTTAAATATGAAGGCATATTTTATGAAATACTAGAGAAGCTTGGCGAAATGCCTTTACCTCCATATATCAAGGAACAGCTCGACGATCAGGACCGTTATCAAACGGTATATGCGCGTGAACGGGGATCTGCAGCGGCACCTACGGCAGGCCTGCACTTTACCGAGGATTTGCTCGGGAAACTTAAAGGGATGGGTGTCCACATCGCTTTCATCACGCTACATGTTGGGCTTGGTACGTTCCGCCCTGTCAGTGTGGATGATATTGACAGCCACGAAATGCATTCAGAGTTTTATCAAATGACTGAAGGCACAGCCAGATTACTGAATGATGTGAAAGAAAAAGGCGGGAAAATCATCACGGTTGGCACTACGTCAACAAGGACATTAGAAACGATTGCGTCCCGTAATGATGGGGTTTTCAAGGAAGAGAATGGCTGGACGAGCATCTTCATTTATCCTGGTTATGAGTTCAAAGGGATCGATGCGATGATAACGAACTTCCATTTACCGAAATCTACTTTAATCATGCTTATTTCTGCACTTGCAGGCAGGGAGCATATCCTTCATGCCTATGAAACGGCCGTTGAAGAAAAATACAGGTTCTTTAGTTTTGGAGATGCAATGTTAATTAAGTAATAAAGAGTGAGAAGCTCTTGAAGGGAGTTATTGCGTTGACTGCAATACGATATGAGTTAATCAAAACATGTAAACAGACAGGGGCACGGCTAGGCCGGGTTCATACGCCGCATGGTTCTTTTGAAACGCCGGCATTCATGCCGGTTGGAACGATGGCTACTGTTAAAACGATGTCTCCAGAAGATTTGAAACAAATGGGGGCAGGCATCATCCTGAGCAATACGTACCACTTATGGCTCCGCCCGGGGCATGAAATCATCAAGGAAGCTGGCGGATTGCATAAGTTCATGAACTGGGATCGGGCGATTTTGACGGATTCAGGCGGCTTTCAAGTCTTCAGTTTGAGCGAATTCCGCAAAATTGAAGAAGAGGGCGTACATTTCAGGAACCATCTGAATGGTGATAAATTATTTTTATCCCCAGAAAAAGCGATGGAAATACAAAACGCGCTAGGCTCCGATATTATGATGGCATTCGATGAATGTCCGCCATTTCCGGCAACCGAAGAGTATATGAAGAAATCGGTTGAACGGACATCACGCTGGGCGGAACGCTGTTTGAATGCCCATGAGCGCCCAAATGACCAAGGGCTGTTCGGGATCGTTCAAGGCGGGGAGTTTGAAAACCTTCGTAAACAAAGTGCAAAAGACCTTGTCTCCCTTGATTTTCCGGGTTATGCTATTGGAGGACTATCCGTAGGGGAACCGAAGGATATCATGAACCGCGTTCTTGAGTTTACAAGTCCGCTGCTTCCAACTAACAAACCGCGTTACCTGATGGGGGTAGGTTCGCCGGACTCATTGATCGATGGTGCAATCCGCGGTGTCGATATGTTTGACTGTGTACTGCCGACGCGAATTGCGCGTAATGGTACGCTGATGACTAGCAATGGGCGGCTGGTTGTGAAAAATGCGAAATATGCACGCGATTTTGGTCCAATCGATGAAAATTGCGATTGCCATGTATGCAAGAATTATAGCCGGGCATATATCCGCCATTTGATTAAATGTGAAGAAACCTTCGGAATTCGTCTTACGACTTACCATAACCTTCATTTTCTGTTAAACTTAATGGAACAGGTCAGACAAGCTATTCGAGAAGATCGTCTTGGAGACTTTAGGGAAGAGTTTTTTGAGCAATATGGTTTCAACGAACCAAATGCGAGAAACTTCTAATTCCATAAATATTTTAATGAACGAAAGGAGTGAATTTACAAATGAATTTAACACAAATACTTCCGTTGATCTTAATGTTCGTATTGTTCTATTTCTTATTGATCCGTCCGCAGCAAAAACGCCAAAAGGCTACGCAAAGCATGCAAACTAGCTTGAAAAAAGGTGATAAAGTTGCTACTATCGGCGGCATGCACGGAACAATCGATTCGATCGATGAATTGAAAATCGTCATTAAATCACCAGACGGTACAAAACTGACTTTCGACCGTGCTTCAATCCGTGAAATTACGGAAAGCGCACCAAATAAAGAAGCAACATTATAAGACAAACGAAAACCGGGCCATGTGCCCGGTTTTTTTGCTGTGTTTTTTTAATTGGTGCGTGATTCGGAGCTCATGTTGACCCCAAGCACGCCACCCATCATGGCCGTAATGACAAAACAGCCGTAGTAGATCCATTGCTTGATGGTGAAGAGTGCATCGTGACCTAAATATTGAAAAAGGAACACGACCAACAGATAAAGCATTCCAGTACTTCCGCCTAAGAATAGTCCTTGCTTTTTCCCTTTGCCTCCTGATATGAATCCACCAATGAACAGCGATAAAAAGGACACGATCATGATCACGTATGTCAGGGATGATTCCGTCAGTGAAGTAAAACGAAGAAGGATGGAAACGATTAAACTTGCAATCATCGCTATGGCAAAGATGGAGCCTACGCCATAAATTACGGCGACACTCATTTTTTTAGTTTCGATGGGTATTCCTCCTTTTTAAAAGGCTGTTACGTTTTAGCCTGTTTATGTGTTAGTACAAGCATATTCCCGGTATGGAACCTTTAGACCAGGTTTACAGAAGCTTCCCATAAAATTAGAAAAGATTGTGGAGTAATTTTTCAGTTCCCAAGCCATCCTATGGAATGAAGGATGTGTTAAATGAAGTGGAAACCTATCTGGCTGTTATTTTTAGAACAACAGTGATCTATCTAGTCATCTGGTTCCTTTTTCGAATGATGGGTAAGCGGGAAGTAGGGGAACTTAGCGTTCTTGATTTAGTGGTATCCATCATGATAGGGGACATTGCCGTGCTATCCTTTGAAGATTTGGAAAAACCGTTTGTTCGACAGACTATCCCAATGTTTGTCCTCGCGGGCCTCCAAATGACATTGGCATTGATCTCATTGAAAAGTGTCAGGTTTCGCAATTTCATGGACGGTAAGCCGCAGATCATTATCAATCAGGGGAAAATAGATGAAAAGGCGATGCGTAAACAACGATATAATTTTGATGACTTATTGACCCAGCTTCGTGAACAAGGAATTAATGATTTAAATGTTGTTAAATTTGCCATCCTTGAAACTTCAGGGAAGCTCTCGGTGATTAAAAATACACAAGAAGAAAGGTCGGAAAGTGTAGAAACTCCCTACCCCCTTATAATCGACGGAGAGATTCAGGAGGCTAATCTCGATAAAATTGGCAAAAATCATTTTTGGCTCCGGTACCAGTTGAAAAAAATGGGAGAAACGAATATTAAAGAGATTTCGATTTGCGGATACATAGATGGCCAATTTTACATTGATAAGAATGAAACGAAGAAATGACCGAAGCCGTTAAATGCTTCGGTTCAATTTATTTCCAAGCAAACTTTGATAAAAAGCCGCCCACTACTGGAATCCTGATCAAATCCGCTTTTTTTATGCTGCCTGTCATGAGGAGGGAAAATGTGAACAGCAGGATCACGACCGTCACGGACAGCAAAAGCCGTCCGCCAAGAGGCAGTGAGGAGAGCGGTACTTTATAAAGATAATAACCGCCCCAGCCTGAAATTAAGGCAAGGCCCAAAGCTGACATATAGCTCCGGAAATGAAGCGTGAACGGGACGACCTTCAGCACGGTTGAAAAGTGCAGAAAAGTAACGAGCATCGAACCGACGGCTATCCCGATTGCGGCTCCCATGATCCCGAAACTTTCTTTCGACGCCAGCAGCCAAATCACACCGATTTTAAGGATGTTCCCAGCCAGACTGTTGAACATTGCGGCTTTTGCTAGATCCAGTGCTTGAAGCATGGACTGTAGCGGGTATTGGAAATAATAAAGGATAAAAAAAGGTGCCAGGAATTTAATGAAAACAGCAGCATGGGAAGAGCCATACATGACTTGTAAAATAGGTTCGGCAAAAATGAACAGAATGACGACAGCTAAACAGCCTGTGATAAAGGTGATTTTCAGGGACTGTTGAAGCCTGTGCTCAACGAGTAGAAAGTTTCCGGTCGTACGGGCTTCGCTCACTGCTGGGACAAGTGCCGTCGCCAATGATGACGTAACGAAAGAAGGAAGCATGAGTAAGGGCAGTGCGTACCCTGTCAATTCCCCGTATTGGCTGGTGGCTGCTGCCGCGGTGACACCGGCGATTTGCAAACTCTGGGCAACCACTATCGGTTCAAAAAACCACGAAACCGAACCAATCATCCTGCTTCCGGTGGTAGGAAGGGCAATCCCCATCAATTCGGTGAACGTTCCTTTTCCTGATTTGACATTCTTGATAAATCCTTTCCGGAACTTAAAATGTTTCTTTAATTTAAAGCTAGTCAATAAGTAGATGAGTGAAACAAGTTCTCCGATAATTGAAGCGAACATCGCCCCAGCTGCAGCGTATTCGATTCCATATGGCAAAAAGGCCTTCGTCAGGACGGCTATGAATGTGATTCGTGCCACCTGTTCGATGACTTGTGAGAAAGCGAAGGGCTTCATATTTTGCTTCCCTTGGAAATAACCGCGCAGTACGGATGAAATGGCGATGATCGGTACGATAGGAGCGATTGCCATGAGCGGCCATACCGTCCGATCGTCAGTGAATAGGTATTCTGAAAGAACCGGCGCGAAAAGCAGCATGGCAGGAGTGAAAATCATCGATAGAGTAAAGGTGCAGGCCAAAGAGACGACAAGGATTTTCTTGATTTTCCGTTCATCACCTTTGGCATTGGCCTCAGCAACGAATTTGGAAATGGCGATAGGCAGGCCTAACTGGGTAATGTTCACGACGAGAAATAGGGTCGGTAAAGCCATCATATATAAACCAACGCCTTCTTCGCCGATGAAGCGGGCGATGACAATGCGGTTAATGAACCCAAGAACCCTTGTAATCAGGCTTGCGATTAATAAAATCAGCGTCCCTTTTAAAAACTTGGACATTGAACTCCCTCCCTGCCTTCTCAAAAAAGCGGTTATGCTATACAATTATCTATATGCTTGTACTTGGACAAAGCATGACAAAAGTGTTTGCGTTCTTACAAATGATCCGATTTCCTTCTAAGAAAATGCGCATTCATATGAGAATCATTTTTACTGGAGGCAAAGTGATGACGAAAAAGAATCATCCCTATCAAAGGTATTATGTAAAGGTACGTCCATTTTTGAAAAGCAAGCGTGAGGAATTCCAAATGGTTGGATTGAATGCCGTAACAGAGGAAGATATATGGGGAACCTTAACCAAAAATAAATGGAAGCGTCCGCAGGAAAACATTCACATTCACGAACTCGTAGCCGACATCGTGACTTTTTCGAGCAACCAGTTCATGACCTTCCAAATGGTTGAAGCCTATAAATCACCAAACCTTTTTGAGCCGATTTCTGAAGATGAGCTGAAGGATCTTTTGAAGGAATAAAGCAAAGATATACTTAAATTGACAGCGGTTTGTATATGACTCATAATAGATATGGTTATGCCTTTTTTGGGAAAAATATGGGAAGCTAAGTCTTTTTTCTCAAGAAGCAAAAGGGATGCATTTATTATAAATAAAAAAATGTCAGTTTTATTAAAACTTCAGGAACAGGCGTATTATAGAAAGGGGCCTACTACATAATGGTAAAAAGAAGCAGGATCGTTGCGTTTTTTCTAATCGCACTTTTGATTTTCGCAGCGATGGGATCGACTTCAAAAGGAATCCTAAAGGATATCAAGCTGGGTCTTGACCTTCAGGGTGGTTTTGAAGTGTTATATCAAGTAAAACCGCTGGCTGGGGGAAAGATTACCCCGGATGTTCTGAAAGCTACAGTGAGCTCCCTTGAGAGGCGTGTCAATGTATTAGGTGTCAATGAACCTAGCATTCAAATTGAAGGGAAGGACAGGATCCGTGTTCAATTGGCCGGAGTTAAAGACCAAAATAAAGCTCGGGAAATCCTTTCGACCCAAGCCAAATTATCCTTCCGTGATTACAACGATAAGGAAATGATGACAGGTGCTGACCTGAAAGAAGGCGGCGCGAAACAAACGTTCCAAGATAATAAACCGGTTGTTGAAGTCACATTGAAAGATGTGGATAAGTTTAAAGAAATCACTCAAAAAATTTCCACGATGCAACGTCCGACAAATGTACTCGCAATCTGGTTGGATTTCGAGAAAGGAAAAGACTCCTTTAAAGATGCGGCTTCACAGGACAATATGATATCCGCTCCAGCTGTCAGTGAAGTTTTTAATACGAAGAAGGTATATATCACCGGTCAATTTACGGTGGAAGAAGCGAAAGAGCTTGCCGCCCTTCTGGATGCAGGTGCCCTGCCTGTTGATCTAAAGGAAAAGTACTCCACATCTGTAGGTGCCCAATTTGGTGCAGGTGCACTGCATGATACTGTTTTTGCGGGAATCATCGGAATTGCACTTGTTTTCATCTTCATGCTTATGTATTACCGCTTCCCTGGATTCATTGCAGTTGTTACTTTAAGCATATACCTTTTCTTGACGCTATTGGTGTTCGATTGGATGAATGCGGTCCTTACGCTGCCTGGTATTGCGGCATTGGTACTCGGGGTCGGGATGGCTGTCGATGCCAACATCATAACCTACGAGCGGATTAGAGATGAATTGAAACTTGGCCGTTCTGTAAAAGCAGCTTATAAAGAAGGTACGAAAAACTCACTTGCTACGATTACGGATGCGAACTTAACGACCTTGCTGGCTGCAGCTGTTCTATTCTATTATGGAACAAGCTCCGTTAAAGGGTTTGCGACCACATTGATCATTTCGATTTTAATGAGTTTCATTACAGCCGTTTATGGTACGCGTCTTTTCATGAGCCTTTGGGTGAATAGCGGGTTCCTTGACAAACGCACAACATGGTTTGGCGTGAAGAAGAAATACATTCACGATTTATCGGAGAAAATTAATTTAATGTCATTGCCAACACGCTTTGATAAAATCGATTTCGTCAAACATCGGAAAGTTTTTTATGGCATTTCAGTCGGTGTAACGATTATCGGGATCATTTTCCTACTCGTCTTCAGATTGAATCTAGGTATTGATTTCACGAGCGGTACCCGAATTGAGATTGCGTCCAAAGATGTTTTAACGAAACAGCAAGTCGAAACCGAAATGGTCAAGGTTGGTATTGACGAGAATGATGTCAAGGATGTCAGGCTCACTGGAAAAGAAAATAAAAATGCTGTCGTTCGGACAGTCGGTGTCCTTGATAAGCAGGAAATCGCAAAATTGAAGGACCATTTCAAGAAAGATTACGGGGCAGAACCGAATGTCAGCACCGTATCGCCGACAGTCGGAAAAGAACTCGCGAAAAATGCCATGAAAGCGTTAGCGATTGCATCACTCGGAATCGTTTTGTATGTATCGATACGATTTGAATGGCGAATGGCTGTACCTGCTGTCGTAGCGCTTATACATGACGCGTTCTTCATCATAACGATATTTAGTGTATTCCGGCTCGAAGTGGATATCACCTTCATTGCTGCGGTACTGACGATCGTCGGTTATTCGATCAATGATACGATCGTAACCTTTGACCGTATTCGTGAAAACTTACGCTTCAGTCGTAAAGTCAAAACCGTTGAAGAGCTTGAGAATATTGTAAATATCAGTATCAGGCAAACATTGACGAGATCCATTAACACCGTACTAACTGTTCTCATTACGGTTATCGCGTTGATGATCTTCGGCAGTGAAGCTATCCGAAACTTCTCAATTGCCCTGTTTATCGGTTTAATATGTGGCGTGTATTCGTCTCTATTAATCGCGTCCCAATTCTGGCTTGATTTAAAAATCAGGGAATTGAAGAAAAAAGGACCACTGAACACCGCAAAAGAAAAGAAACAAAGTCTTGAAGGACAAGTTTAATATGTGAGAGGAGGCTGGCATGATGCCAGCCTTCTTTTTGTGAGACTAGCTTTTTGAATAGGGAATTACAGCCATTTTTGAGTTTAAAATAAATTGAAACCGTTATTGTCGTTTTGTATAATAAGTAAGTTAAGGGGTGAATTCATGTTAAAACCAAAAACCCGGTGGAACTTGCGAACTGCCGATGAAAACAAAGTTGCTGTACTAGCTGAAGAGCTTCATATCACACCTTTGGTTGCAGCCCTGCTTGTGAATCGAGGCCTGGACACGATTGAAAGTGCCCGATCATTTTTATTTGTAAAAAATCAAACTTTTCATGATCCATTTTTATTGAAAGATATGGATAAAGCAGTCTATAGAATAAGAGAAGCCATTCAAAATGGAGAAAAAATACGGATTTTCGGTGATTATGACGCAGATGGCGTGACATCGACCACAGTGATGATGACGGCGCTAACGAGATTGGGGGCCGATGTGGATTTTTATATCCCGAATCGGTTTACAGAGGGCTATGGTCCGAATCCGATGGCGTTCCGCCTTGCAGCTGAGCAAGGGGTGAAGGTATTAATAACCGTCGATACCGGAATTTCTGCAGTCGATGAAGCGAAACTTGCCGGCGAGCTTGGCATGGATTATATTTTGACCGACCACCATGAGCCGGGACCGGAACTGCCTGAGGCATTGGCAATCATCCATCCTAAACTTGAGGACAGTTCCTACCCATTTGAAGATCTTGCCGGAGTAGGTGTCGCTTTTAAGCTGGCACACGCTTTGCTAGGGGAATTGCCTGAGGATTTACTTGAAATAGCGGCCATCGGCACCATTGCGGATTTAGTGCCTTTACAAGGGGAAAACCGCCTCATCGCTGCGAAAGGGATCGAGCAGTTACGATTGACTGGCCGTCCGGGGCTTGTTGCCCTAATGAAAGTGGCGAATGTTCAGCAGGAAGCATTGAATGAAGAATCAATCGGTTTTGCGATGGCACCGCGGATCAATGCTGTCGGACGACTTGGAGATGCCGACCCGGCTGTGGATTTATTGATGTCTGAAAACTTGGCAGAAGCGATGGAACTTGCCAATGAAATCAATGATATTAATAAAGAGCGTCAGGCGATGGTTGCGGCAATGGCGGAAGAAGCGATTCAAGAGGTTGAGGAAAACTTCCCGCCTGAGTCCAATGGTGTCCTTATCATCGGGAGAGAAGGCTGGAACGCAGGGGTAGTGGGTATTGTAGCCTCCAAACTGGTTGAACGCTTTTACCGCCCCACGATTGTATTAAGTTATGACCGGGAAAAGGGATATGCCAAAGGTTCAGCCCGGAGCATTGCCGGTTTCGATCTTTTTGAAAGTCTTTCCACCTGCCGTGAATTACTGCCTCATTTTGGTGGACATCCGATGGCTGCTGGAATGACATTGAAAATAGAAGATGTTCAGGAGCTTAGGGACCGCATGAACTTGATTGCGAAGGAACAGCTCAGCGAAGAGGACTTCACACCAATTACCAACTTGGATGGAGCAACCACTCTAGCGGAAGTTTCCGTTCAAACGATTCAGGAAATGAGCTTGCTGGCGCCATTTGGGGTTACGAATCCAAAGCCGAAGATTTTGATAGATTCCGTACAGCTTTCAAGTGTCCGCAAAATCGGTGCCAACCAAAATCACTTGAAAGTGCAGCTTGAAGATGGTGAAAGTCATAAACTTGATGGAGTGGGCTTCGGTCTAGGTCATTTTGTGGATGAAATAGCTCCGCACGCTGAAGTCTCGGTGATTGGAGAGCTTTCCATCAATGAGTGGAATAATATGAAAAAGCCCCAGATCTTTGTCCAGGATGTCTCTGTAAACCATTGGCAGTTATTCGATTACCGCGGTAAGGGTCAGGCAGAGAAGTGGCTTGCCGACATTCCGGCACAAAACCGGAAGATCGTCATTTTCTCGGAAGATATTTATAGTAGATATCCATTTTTACAAAACCATTCCGATCTCGTTCATATCAAGAATGGACAGGATGCAGATCAGCTCGACTGCTTCGAAGGCCATGTGGTATTTATGGACATGCCGCCGTTAAGGGAATATTTGAAACGGGTGATTGCCAATAAAAATCCATCGCGTATCTACGCTCACTTTTCCCATGAACAGGACCATTTCTTAAGTACGATGCCAACAAGGGACCATTTTAAATGGTTTTATGCCTTCCTCGCCAAAAAGGGCCCGCTCGATGTGAAAAGATATGGTGATGACCTTGCCAAGTACCGCGGGTGGTCAAGAGATACCGTGGATTTCATTTCTAAGGTGTTTTTTGAGCTTGATTTTGTTACAATAGAGAATGGGTTAATCATGCTCACAACCAATGCGAAAAAACGCGATCTCAGTGAATCTGAATCGTATATAAGAAAGAAAGAGCAATTTGAGCTTGAACAAGAGCTTGTTTATTCTTCCTATCAGCAATTATTCGATTGGTTCAATCATTATTTAGTTCATGAGGCAACAGACCTTGAGGAGGAAACAAAGCAATGGATTTAAAGCAATATGTAACAATTGTACAAGACTGGCCGAAACCGGGTATTGTCTTCAAAGATATTACAACATTAATGGATAACGGCGCAGCTTATAAATACGCAACAGACCAAATCGTCGAGTACGCTCGCGATAAAAATATCGATTTAGTGGTCGGACCAGAAGCACGCGGATTCATTATCGGATGTCCAGTCGCATACTCATTGGAAGTGGGCTTTGCACCAGTGAGAAAAGAAGGGAAACTTCCGCGTGAAACGATAAAAGTCGAATATGGTTTAGAATACGGCAAGGATGTTTTGACTATCCATAAAGATGCCATTAAACCGGGACAGCGTATCCTGATTACGGACGATTTACTTGCAACTGGCGGTACAATCGAAGCGACGATCAAATTGGTTGAACAGCTTGGCGGAATTGTTGCCGGGATTGCATTCCTTATTGAATTGACGGACTTGGATGGCAAAGATAAATTAGACGGCTATGATGTCTTGACATTAATGAGCTTTTAATAAAGAAGAGCACTCTGACCAGGGTGCTCTTTCTGTTTTACCCGGTTTAAATGGATTTTGTCGAATTTCCAGTGAAAAAATGCAGTATTCTTTATAAAATACACGTTTTACTCTTTACATCCTTGCCTTTTTTTTCGATAATAGTAATAATAAAGAGTTTTTCTGCTAATAAGTTTATTTGCACTTGCATCCGTTTTAAGCGGATTTATTTTTTTTCGCAAAAATTGTCACGTTTTGCAGAATAAAGGGAAGTGCTACCAATCATACTCAATCCGGATTATATCCGGTGGCAGTTAAAGTGGGGTTAAGGTGATTAAATGGCTAATGATCAAATATTGACTGCCGAGCAGGTTGTAGAACGGGCCAGCTTATATCTTCAGCCGGAAGAAGCTGAATTTATTCATAGAGCGTTTAAGTATGCAGAGTATTCTCACCGGGAACAATTCCGTAAATCGGGGGAGCCGTATATTATTCATCCGATTCAAGTGGCGGGCATTCTTGCTGATCTAGAAATGGACCCTGCAACTATTGCGGCAGGTTTTTTACATGATGTTGTTGAAGACACGGAGATCACTCTGAAGGATATTGAAGAGAATTTCAGTCCTGAAGTCGCCATGCTCGTAGATGGCGTGACCAAATTAGGGAAAATCAAGTATAAATCACAACAAGAGCAACAGGCGGAAAACCATCGGAAAATGTTCGTGGCGATGGCCCAGGATATTAGGGTCATCTTGATCAAGCTTGCCGACAGACTGCACAATATGCGGACATTGAAGCATCTACCGCAGGAAAAGCAGAGAAGGATATCGAACGAGACGCTGGAAATCTTCGCACCCCTTGCCCATCGTCTTGGTATCAGTACGATTAAATGGGAACTTGAAGATACTGCACTAAGGTATTTGAATCCTCAGCAGTATTACCGAATCGTCAACCTGATGAAGAAAAAGCGTGCAGAACGTGAACAGTATCTGGAAGAAGTCATTGATGAAGTGCGTAAAAACGTTGAGGAAGTCAACATTAAGGCTGACCTTTCCGGCAGACCGAAACATATTTACAGCATTTATCGCAAAATGGCTTTGCAAAATAAGCAGTTCAGTGAAATTTATGATTTGCTTGCAGTCCGGATCGTCGTCAATAGCATAAAAGATTGCTATGCCGTTTTAGGGATCATCCATACATGCTGGAAGCCGATGCCTGGCCGATTTAAAGACTATATCGCCATGCCTAAGCCAAATATGTATCAATCGCTCCATACGACGGTGATCGGCCCGAAAGGCGATCCGCTGGAAGTGCAGATCCGCACTTCCGATATGCATCGCATTGCGGAGTTCGGGGTTGCCGCGCATTGGGCTTATAAAGAAGGAAAAGATGTAGGTGAACAGCCTTCATTAGAAGAAAAATTGACTTGGTTCCGGGAAATTCTTGAATTCCAGGATGATGCGACAAATGCCGAGGAATTCATGGAATCACTTAAAATTGATCTTTTTTCTGATATGGTATTCATTTTCACGCCAAAAGGCGATGTCATCGAACTTCCATCAGGATCCAACCCGATTGATTTCGCTTACAGGATTCACTCGGAAATCGGAAATAAAACGATCGGTTCCAAAGTGAACGGGAAAATGGTACCGCTGGATTATAAATTGAAAACTGGCGACATCATTGAAATCCTGACATCTAAGCATTCATATGGTCCAAGTCAGGACTGGCTTAAACTCACTCAAACATCTCAAGCGAAAAATAAGATCCGCCAATTTTTCAAAAAGCAGCGCCGCGAAGAAAATATCGAAAAGGGCAAAGAGCTTGTTGAAAAGGAAATCAAGGAAATGGAGTTCGATCTGAAAGAAATCCTTTCTGCCGAGAACATCAAGCGTGTTGCAGATAAATTCAATTTCCTGAATGAAGAAGATATGTATGCAGCAGTCGGGTATAACGGAATAACAGCACTTCAGGTGGCTAACCGCCTTACCGAAAAGTGGCGTAAGCAGAAAATGGTCGAGCAAGAAGCGGATATTTCAGAAGCGGTAGCCGATCTGAAAACCTTCTCCAATTCATCTAAAAAACGTGACTCAGGTGTAAGGGTACCGGGGATTGATAACCTGCTTATCCGTTTATCACGCTGTTGCAACCCAGTTCCAGGGGATGAAATCGTTGGTTATATAACCAAAGGCCGTGGAGTTTCAGTCCATAGGCAAGACTGCCCGAACCTGGAAAGCGGTGATTCCGATCATCGCCTCGTACCGGTTGAATGGGAAAGTACGATTAACGAACGCAAGGAATACATCGTTGAAATTGAAATCAGCGGGTATGACCGTCGCGGCTTATTAAACGAAGTGCTGCAAGCCGTCAATGAAACCAAGACCAACATTTCAGCGGTCTCGGGTAAATCCGACAGGAATAAGGTGGCGACCATTCACATGTCGATTTATATTCATAACATTGCCCATTTACAAAAGGTCGTTGACCGTATCAAACAAATTTCAGATGTTTATTCCGTTAGACGGATAATGAACTAAGGGGTTTTTATTACCATGCGTGTAGTTTTACAACGTTCCAAAGCCGCCAAAGTCGTTGTCGCAGACCAAATAATCGGTCAAATCGACAGCGGGCTCGTTCTGTTGGTTGGTGTCACCCATGGAGATACCATCGATGACGCCGCATATTTGGCCGATAAGATTGTCAATCTCAGAATATTTGAAGATGAAAATGAAAAGATGAACCACTCACTATTGGATGTGGGAGGTTCGGTTTTATCAGTTTCGCAATTCACCCTATATGGCGATTGCCGTAAAGGCCGTCGACCGAACTTCATGGACGCCGCCCGTCCTGAAGAGGCGAATCAAATATATGAAGCATTTAACGAGGAACTCCGGAATAAAGGCGTCCATACGGAAACAGGTCAATTCGGTGCCATGATGGACGTTCAGCTTACTAATGATGGTCCCGTTACATTAATACTGGAAAGCAAAAAATAACCTGCTGCGGCAGGTTTTTTGTTTTTAGTCAATCAGTACGGACGAAATGAAAAGCCAGCTTCGATGGGAAGCTGGCTTGTCTTTATTTGAAATATCGCGCCAATCCATTATAAATGGCTGATGTGATTTTTTCTTGATACTCATTTGATGATAACGTCAATTCTTCCACTGGATTACTTAAATAACCTAGTTCTATAAGTGTAGCTACCCGTTTGTTTTCCCTGATAACATGAAAATCCCCGTATCGTGATCCGCGGTTTGGCACCTGCATGGTGGAACCGAGTGAATTGGCCAGTGTAGTGGCCAATGAACGTTGGTAGCCATGATAGTAGTATGTTGTTATCCCGCTGGTGATCTGGTCCTTGGTGCTATCATAATGGAGGCTGATGAAAGCATCCGCGTTATGGATATGTGAAGTGCCGACCCGGGAAGGGAGCGGAACATAGGTATTGCCGCTTCTGGTCAATATCACTTTGGCCCCTGCAGCCTGAAGTTTGTCACGCAGCAACTCGGCCGTCCGGATCGTCAGGTTTTTCTCAAGAGTGCCACCGACCCCTACTGTACCGCTATCTCTGCCGCCATGGCCAGGATCGATAACGATTGTTTTATCCTTTAAATATTTTTCAACCCCAGGGCGTTGGATCTGCTCGGAATTCCCTTCGACCGTCACGATCCACCCCGCAACATAAGCGGTTTTCCCGTTATTTAGTTTAATCGAATACCAATCGCCTTCCATGCCTGTTGCGGAGAATGTTTCACCTTCATTGACCTGCTTTACGATTTCCGAGTTGCCATCAGGCTCACTTCTAAAAATCGTTCCATCATGAATGATGGTAATCTTGTTTCCCTTTGCCTCAATCCTTTCTTCCTTTGGCGTTTGTTCAACATTCTCTTTTTCCAAGTACCAACTCACGACCCAGCCCTTTTTTGAACCGGAAAGCTGGATCTGCGTCATTTTTCCCTTTGTTTGTAAGACGGCGTAAGTCTCATCCTTGTTCACCGAACCGATGACCTTGCTGTTTAGAGATGCATCTTTCCGCACATTTAAACCCGTAGCGGTCACCCTTGCAGTGGCTCCTGCCGTATTGATTTTCGAATCACCTTTATCTTGGCTTATTTGTATGTAAGGTTCAGCTACCCAGCCGCGGACTCCTTGGAAATCAATTTCGGCCCACTCATTTTCAATGCGATAAACGGTCACTGACGTATTTTTATTCAGCTTTCCTAGCGTTGCGCTGCTTCTCGATGGTTCCGAACGGACATTGAGCCGGTCCACCAAAGTGACACCTGTTTTTACGGAGTGGTTCGTTGCTTCTTTTTCCTTGGTTGAGCCTTTCTTCGCTGCATCCCCGGAAGCGGCGGGAAGCTTAAGATAATCAGAAGAGACCCAGCCTTCAAGATCCGTTGTTTTGACTTTTATCCAATTTTCATTCTTTTCAATGATGTCGACAGCTGTTCCTTTATTCAAAGAGCCAACCGTTTGAAATGTTGTACCGGGACCTGTACGGACGCGGACGGAGCTGCCTGAGATCATTCCTTGTCCGGATTCCTTTTTGACCAGGTTGGTGTCCGAATCCGACGTTCTTTCCACTAGCCAATTGGCGACCCAGCCAGTTTTACCGATGCCCATCCGGATTTCGATCCAGTCGCCATCTTCCTTCAGGATTGGATAGGATTCCCCTTTTGCCAGTTTTTTTACGATAGGGAAACTGAGACCCGCGCCTTCACGGACATTGACCACTTTGGACGTCACGATAATTTCCCCTTCATCTTTTCCAAAAGCGTGATCGATGGGGAAAATTGCTGCCATAATCAGCATTAGGATCAGGCCGAATAAACCCGATTTCTTCTTCATAAGTTGTCTCTCCCTTTTAACGTCTATATGTATGTATTCTCGTTCAACAAAAATTTTCCTCTTTCCCTGTGCAAAAAACATTTTTTTTAGGAAAGAATAAAGCTTATATAACACTAGGAGGGAACCACATGAAATTCAGCGAAAAAAATCAAACGAGCTTAAGCGGGGGCAATCAAGTATTAGGTGTCGATTTTCACGATTTCATCCAGAAGGAACAAAGCTCAAACCTTGTTGAATTGGCATCCGAATACGGAGTCAATGTCAGGACGATCAAAAATTCGAAAAAACATTTTAACCAATAAAACGCGACAAAATACTGAAGCCTGCCTTGACATTTGAAGTTAACGTCCGTATGATTATAAAATATCAGACTTATTACTGCAATAACCAATGATGGAGAAGAGTAATTAAGAAACACATGGAAAGAGAGGAAATGCCGAGGCTGAAAGCATTCCACATGATGACTTAATGAAAGAACCCTCCGTAGGCTTCACTCCGAACGGATTTTTTCTTAATAGGAGATGGACGTAAAACAGGCGTTAACTGTTTTTGAGCGGGGGCACTTATTTTTTGTGCTTCAACTAGGGTGGCACCACGGGATATCCAAACTCTCGTCCCTTGTAACGGATAAGTTACAAGGGACGGGAGTTTTTTGTTTGGAAAAAATCAGTATAGCGCCGTATCAGAAAGGGCGCCTTGCTTTTAAGGAGGAAATAATATGTCTATTCAGATTCCTAGAGGTACCCAGGATTTATTGCCTGGACAAACGGAAATTTGGCAGTATATCGAAAAGACAGCGCGTGAGATTTGTCACCGTTATCAATATAAAGAAATCCGTACACCAATTTTTGAGCACACGGAATTATTTTTACGGGGTGTAGGGGATACAACCGATATCGTACAAAAAGAGATGTATTCATTTCAAGATCGCGGTGAAAGGAATTTAACCCTTCGTCCGGAAGGCACCGCATCAGTTGTACGGTCTTATATCGAGAACAAAATGTTCGGGTGGACCAATCAGCCGGTCAAGCTTTATTATATCGGGCCGATGTTCCGTTACGAACGTCCACAAGCAGGCCGCTTCCGTCAGTTCGTTCAATTCGGCATCGAGGCCTTAGGAAGTAAGGATCCCGGAATTGATGCAGAGGTTTTGTCACTTGCGATGAACCTGTACAAAGAACTTGGATTGAAAAAGCTGAAACTTGTGATCAACAGCCTTGGTGATAAGGAAAGCCGGACAGCGCATCGGAATGCATTAATCAAACATTTCGAACCTCGTATTGGCGAGTTTTGCCGTGATTGTCAAAATCGTCTGGAAAAAAACCCATTGCGTATCCTGGATTGCAAAAAAGATCACGATCACGAATTGATGAACACGGCGCCATCCATCATTGAATATTTAAATGATGAATCCCGTATTTATTTCGAAAAGGTTAAACAGCATCTTACGGACTTGGAAATCGAATTCGTCGAGGATCCGACGCTAGTGCGGGGCTTGGATTACTATAATCATACTGCTTTTGAAATCATGAGTGATGCAGAGGGCTTTGGCGCCATTACAACACTTTGCGGAGGCGGCCGATATAACGGGCTGGCTGAAGAACTTGGCGGACCGGAAACACCCGGAATCGGCTTTGCGCTTAGCATTGAACGCCTGATTGCAGCACTGCAAGCAGAAAACATCGAGCTTCCGATCAAAAAGGGTATTGACTGCTATCTTGTTTCATTAGGTGAAGCGGCCAAGGATTATACCGTCAAACTTGCCCATCAATTGCGGAATGCCGGTTTTACTGTCGAAAAAGACTATCAAGACCGTAAAGTGAAAGCTCAATTCAAATCAGCCGACCGTCTCGAAGCGAGATATGTGGCGACACTCGGTGAAGAGGAATTGGCAAATAATAAAATCAACGTGAAGTTCATGGAAACCGGTGAACAAGTCCAAATGGATCTTGCCACATTCGTTGAACAATTCAAAAAGCTACAGGCTTAAGGGGGAAATACCATGTTTGGCAGAACATACTTCAATGGTGAAGTGACAGAAGCAGCTATTGGTGAAAAAGTAACATTAAAAGGATGGGTACAAAAACGTCGGGATTTGGGCGGGGTCATCTTTATCGACCTGCGTGACAGAAGCGGAGTCGTCCAAGTCGTTTTCAATCCGGACATTTCGGCAGAAGCCTTGGCCACAGCTGAAAAGATCCGTAATGAATATGTCCTTGATATCCAAGGGACAGTCATCAAACGTGAGGAAGCCAACTTCAACCCGAATGTAACAACAGGTACGGTCGAAGTTCAAGCCGAAAACGTTACAATTTTAAATGAAGCGAAAACCCCTCCGTTCATCATTGATGAAAGAACGGATGTTTCTGAAGATATCCGCTTGAAATACCGTTATTTGGACTTGCGCCGTCCAGCGATGTTCGAAACGCTGAAAATGCGTAACCAAACAACAAAAGCAATCCGTGATTACTTGGACGGTGAAGGCTTCCTGGATATCGAAACACCTATCTTAACGAAAAGCACACCTGAAGGAGCGCGTGATTACTTAGTGCCTAGCCGTGTACACGAAGGTGAGTTCTATGCACTTCCACAGTCACCGCAAATCTTCAAGCAGCTATTGATGGTATCCGGTTTCGAACGTTATTATCAAATTGCCCGCTGTTTCCGTGATGAAGATTTACGTGCCGACAGACAGCCTGAATTCACGCAAATCGATATTGAAACAAGCTTCATGAGCCAAGAAGATATCATTAACACCGCAGAAAACATGATGGCTAAAGTGATGAAAGACGTAAAAGGGCTTGACGTAACACTGCCATTCCCTAGAATGACATACTTTGAAGCGATGGGCCGTTACGGTTCCGACAAACCGGATACACGTTTCGGAATGGAACTTAAAGATGTCTCTGAAATCGTCAAAGACAGTGATTTCAAAGTATTCACCGGAGCTATTGCAAACGGCGGACAAGTTAAAGCGATCGTCGTTAAGGACGGAAATGCAGATTATTCCCGTAAAGATATTGATGGATTGGCTGAATTTGCAGCGATTTACGGTGCAAAAGGCCTTGCATGGCTGAAAGTTGAAGAAGACGGAGTAAAAGGACCAATCGCTAAATTCTTCGCGGAAGATCAACAGCAATTAGTATCCGTATTGGAAGCTGAAGTGGGCGATCTAATCTTATTCGTTGCAGATAAGAAAGGCGTAGTCGCTGATGCACTTGGAGCACTTCGCAACAAGCTTGGTAAAGAAAGAGGCTTGATTGATCAAAGCAAATTCAACTTCCTATGGGTGACGGACTGGCCATTATTTGAATATGACGAAGAAGAAGGACGCTACTATGCAGCACACCATCCATTCACAATGCCATTCCGTGAAGACATGGACAAACTGGAATCAGACCCAGCAAGCGTCCGTGCACAAGCATATGACCTTGTCTTGAACGGCTACGAACTTGGCGGCGGATCACTGCGTATTTACGAACGCGACGTTCAGGAAAAAATGTTCAAAGTCCTTGGATTCTCTGAAGAAGAAGCAAACGCACAATTCGGCTTCCTAATGGATGCATTCGAATACGGAACGCCACCACACGGCGGAATCGCCCTTGGATTGGACCGTATGGTCATGCTGCTTGCTGGCCGCACGAACCTTCGAGACACCATCGCGTTCCCGAAAACAGCAAGCGCAAGCGACCTGCTGGTTGACGCACCAAGTGCTGTAAGTGACAAGCAATTGGCCGAACTTAGCCTAAGGCTTGCTGCACTAAAAAAATAATCAATCTGACAAAAATATGAAAAAATACCTAGATGGTTTCTCTTGAAACAGAGTTAAGCATTATGATATGATGTTTTCAACAAGTAAGAGTCCTGATGTGTTCGTTCTTTAACCTATAAGTTTTGACCGAACACTTATAGTTACCGGGAGCACTAGTTTCCTGGCCGCGTAAATGCCTCCCTCGAAGAGGACTTACAAACGCGAGGAACCGAGCACCCACCTGCGGAGAGCGGGTTCAAAACAAAGGCGTAAACGGCACAATTGGGACTCTTACACCTTACAAAGCAACTCATGTTAAATAAACATGGGTTTTTTTGTGCGTTAAAATTGTGAAGAATGGTAACTTACAAGTAAATGGGGTAAATTCACGAGTAAAAGGGGTGAATACGAGTAAAGGGTGTGAATTCACGAGTAAATGGCATGAATTCACGAGTAAATGGCATGAATTCACGAGTAAATGGTGCAAACTCACGAGTAATGGAGTGAAATTACGAGTAAAAGGCATGAATTTACGAGTAATGGCGTGAACCCGCAAGTAATGGCGTGAACTCACGAGTAATGGCATGAATTCACGAGTAAAAGGTGTGAATTCACGAGTAATGGAGTGAAATTACGAGTAAATGGGCATGAATTCACGAGTAAAAGGTGTGAATTCACGAGTAAATGGCATGAATACGAGTAAAGGGCATGAACTTACGAGTAAAAGGCTTGAATTCACGAGTAAATGGTGCAAACTCACGAGTAAAAGGGGTGAACTCACGAGTAATGGCATGAATTCACGAGTAAAAGGTGTGAACTCACGAGTAATGGAGTGAAATTACGAGTAAATGGCATGAAATTACGAGTAATGGCGTGAACCCGCAAGTAATGGCGTGAACTCACGAGTAATGGCATGAATTCACGAGTAAATGGTGTGAATACGAGTAAAGGGCATGAACTTACGAGTAAAAGGCTTGAATTCACGAGTAAATGGTGCAAACTCACGAGTAAAAGGGGTGAATTCACGAGTAAATGGGGTGGATTCACGAGTAATGGTGCAAACTCACGAGTAATGGAGTGAAATTACGAGTAAAGAGCATGATTTTACAGTAAAAAGGGGTGAATTCTCGACCGAATAAAAAAAATACATGAGTTTAGGAACAAATCTCACGAATTAAACAGAGTAAACTCAGAGTAAAATGCTGATTTTTAGTTTCCCAGCAGGAAAAAAGGTTTTAATAAAGAAGCTAAAAAAGAAGGAGTTGACGAATGAATGCTAAAACCGTGTGAAAAGCCTATGAAAATGCTCAAACTGGAGGCATTAAGCAGGAGGCTAACATCAAACCATCCAAAACAGGAACAGATAAGGAACGATTTCCGAAAAATTCGAACAGGGTTTAACGGGGAGCGGAGTATTGGAAATGAGTTGAAGGATCTTCCAAAAGAATATCGAGTATTACATGATTTGAGGTTAAGTCACGATGGGAGCCGTTATTTTCAAATGGATTTCCTTATTATCACCCGGAATTACTGTATCATCATCGAAGTGAAAAACTTTGCGGGAATGCTCTATTTTGATCGCTCTTATCCTCAATTGATTCGGACAAAAGATGGGCAGGAACAAGCTTATCTGGATCCATTAATTCAAGTGGATGTGCAAAAATCCTGCTTAATGGATTGGCTCACTCTTCATAACTTTCCCTCGCTACCGATTGAAACGCTCATTGCAAATGCAAACTCGAATACCATCATAAGGACTACCCCAGGTTTTACCCCCATTTTCAAAAAAATCACGGGAAAAGAAACTCTGATTTCCAAGATTCATACCATTGAAGAAAAGTATCCTTCTGCGCAGTTGACCCAAAGGCAGAGCAATAAACTATCGAACACATTGCTGCAAAAAAATACCCCATATGATCCGGATATACTCGAATGGTATCAAATTGATGTGAAAGATCTGCTAAATAGCGTTCAATGCCCTGATTGTTCAGCTCTTCATATGCAATATCACTGGGGCAAATGGTCATGTGGTCAATGTTCTTACGCCTCCAAGGATGCCCACATTCAAACTCTTCGTGATTATGCCCTCCTCATAGAGCCCAAAATTACGAATCAACAAGCACGGCTTTTATTACAAATAGATTCAATTGATATCATGCAACGAATGCTATCTGCTCTTGAATTGCCCTATTTGGGACAATATAAAAATAGAGTATATAGACTTGATGGATTAATTCACGAGTAAAGCGCCTAAACTCACGAGTAAACGCTCTAAATTCACGAGTAAAGAGCCCAAATTCACGAGTAAAGCGCCTAAACTCACGAGTAAACGCTCTAAATTCACGAGTAAAGAGCCCAAACTCACGAGTAAACGCCCTAAACCCAAGAGTAAAGCGCCCAAACTCACGAGTAAACGCCCCAAACCCAAGAGTAAAGCGCCCAAACTCACGAGTAAACGCCCTAAACTCATGACCAAACCCAATTTCTCTCGAGTAAGTCTCCATTATTCTCGAATACAACTTAAATATCCCCATTTAAGTAACATTCCGCAATATAGATTCGTAAATTATAGTAAGATTGAAATAATAATTAGCCAAGGATAGAAAGTAGTGAGAGCTTTGAAGGATTTATTGAATGCAAAGAGGAAGGAAATGCTTCAATTAGTGGAGCAGCTAGTGAATATAGATAGTGGTTCTCATACGAAAAAGGGCATTGATGAAATTGGTTCGATTTTAAAAACGAAATTTGAAAGCTTGGATTTTATTGTGGATACGGTTGAGCAGCAGAAGTATGGCAATCAGCTGGTCATCCAGCATCGTGACGCGCATCAGCCGCATATTGTAGTCGTCGCACATATGGATACGGTTTTTCCTGAAGGGACAGCCCAAAAACGTCCTTTTAAAGTGAAGGGAAATCGGGCTTACGGTCCTGGTGTTGCTGATATGAAGGCTAGTTTGGTTTTGCTTTTTTATGCGATCCTTTGTTTGAAACAATCGGGGCAGACAGGCTATAAGCATATCCAAATCATTCTCAATAGTGATGAAGAGATCGGGTCTCCGTCGTCCGCTTCACTTATATCGGAAAAGGCGGCTGATAAGAAGTTCGCGTTAATTCTTGAACCGGCAAGGGCGGATGGTTCACTGGTCACGGAAAGAAGGGGCTGCGGACAATTTAAGGTGGATGTAGTGGGGGTGGCCGCCCATGCAGGGATCGAACCGGAAAAGGGTCGAAGTGCAATTGAAGAATTGGCTCATAAGATCATCGCCTTACACCAATTGAATGATCCAAAGAAAGGAATCAGCGTTAATGTCGGCATGATTGAAGGAGGTTCTGCTGTCAATACCATCGCTTCCCATGCAGCCGCTTATGTGGATGTGCGGATCTCTGAAAAAAAGCAAGAAGGCATCATCCTCAAACAATTGAAAAAAATCTGCGCGGAAACCTATATTCCAGGGACGAAAACGGTATTAAGCGGGAAAATGGACCGGTCTCCCATGGAAAAGAACGAGAAAACGAACTTGCTTTTAGAGACGATCCGTCAGTCTGGGAAGGAGATTGGCATCCAAATCACGGATATGGCCACTGGTGGAGGATCGGATGCTTCTTTTACTTCTGAATTGGGTATAGCGACAGTGGATGGACTCGGGCCCATTGGAGGGGATGCACATAGTGATGAGGAGTATTTGGATATTCCCAGCCTGACAGAACGGACTCTCCTGCTGGCTACCATCCTTCAAAAATTATCGAAAATGACCTAGTACATTAATTCCGATTAGACTGCTTATATTTCGCTTGTCATAAATGATGTTTATGATATATTGTTAAATGGGAAGCTAAATAAGAACAGAATTTATTGGAGTTGAATATATATGCTGCATCAGTTTTCACGAAATGAATTAGCAATTGGCAAGGAAGGCATCGATATACTGAAAAACACGACCGTTGCTGTCCTGGGTGTGGGGGGCGTAGGTTCTTTTTCAGCTGAAGCATTGGCACGCACGGGTGTCGGCCGTATTATTCTTGTGGATAAGGACGATGTCGACATAACTAATGTAAACAGGCAGATTCATGCACTATTATCAACAGTCGGTCAACCGAAAGCGGAATTGATGAAAAATCGCATTCAAGACATCAATCCCGACTGCGAAGTGATCGCTCTTAAAATGTTCTATACAGAAGAAACGTTTGAGGAATTCTTCAGTTATGGCCTGGATTATGTCATTGATGCATCCGATACGGTCATTTATAAGATGCATGTGATGAAGGAATGCCTGAAACGGAATATCAAGGTGATTTCAAGCATGGGGGCCGCTAATAAAATGGATCCTACGCGTTTCCAAATTGCCGATATCTCCAAAACGCATACAGATCCGCTTGCAAAGGTCATTCGTACTAGATTGCGTAAAGAAGGCATCACAAAGGGAATTCCCGTCGTCTTCTCGGACGAAAGCCCGATTGTCATTCGTGAGGATGTCCGGAAAGAAGTCGGCAATGATGAGGCAAAAATCCGTAAAGCCCAAATGCCGCCATCTTCGAATGCTTTCGTACCATCTGTAGCGGGCTTAATTGCGGCAAGCTGGGTAATCAATGATATTTTAAAAGACATTGAAGTTCGCCGTGTAAATGATTGATAATAAGTTGACTGACTCTATACGGGGTCAGTTTTTTTGTCGAAAAAGCATATATTTCCTTATAATAACTTTTTTATCCATATCTTATAGACGGGGTCGAAAGAATGAGATAAAATATTTTCAGAATATTTTTTTTATTCAGATATCATTTTTACTTAAAAGAACATACAAAACAAGGGGGTTTCAAATGAAGAATAAAAAGCTGGCAGGAGTGTTTCTATCGCTTTCATTGGTTGCAGGGGCGCTCGCAGGCTGTGGTGGCGACTTGAAAACCAGCAGTTCAGGCGGGAGTTCATCCAAATCGGGTGACACAATCAAAATTGGGGCCAACCTTGAATTGTCCGGAGGTACGGCATCATTCGGCCAATCGGCCGCAGACGGTTTGAAACTGGCCATCGATGAAATTAATAAAGAGGGCATCAACGGTAAGAAACTGGAAATCGTTAAGGTTGATAACAAATCAGATGCAGCAGAAGCTACAAGCGGTTCGATTAAGTTAGTCAGTCAGGACAAGGTTGTTGCTGTAGTCGGATCAGCGACAAGCACAAATACCTTGGCACAGGTTCAGGTCGCACAGGATAATAAAGTTCCTCTACTTACACCAACTGCAACAAATCCCGACATCACCAATAAAGCTGGAAAGCTGAATGATTATGTGTTCAGAACTTGCTTTATCGATCCATTCCAAGGTACGGTTGCAGCCAATTTCGCATCCGACGAAATAGGGGCGAAGACGGCTGCGATCTATGTGGACAGCGCAAGTGATTATTCTAAAGGGTTGGCCGCAGCTTTTAAAGAAGCGTTCACTGCCAAGGGCGGTAAAATCGTTGCAGAAGAAGCTTATGTTACAAAAGATACTGATTTCCGCTCTACATTGACAAGGATCAAATCCGCAAAACCAGAGTTCGTTTTCCTTCCTGGTTATTATGAAGAAGTCGGATTGATCTTAAAGCAGGCCCGTGAGGACGGGATGGACCTTCCGTTCATGGGCGGAGACGGCTGGGATTCCCCGAAGGTCGTTGAAATTGCCGGAGCGGAGGCGTTAAAAAATACCTATATTACGAATCACTATTCCCCAGAAGATGAAGATCCAAAAATTCAGGATTTCGTTGCAGCCTTCAAAAAGGAATACAATAAAACACCGGATGCTTTTGCCGCACTTGGCTATGATACTGGGTACTACCTGGCAGATGCCATCAAAAGGTCTGGAGATGCCTCTCCCGAAAAAATCAGACAAGCGTTGGAAGAAGTCAAAGATCTTAAATTAGTTTCCGGAACGCTGAACCTTGATGAAAATCATGATCCGATCAAATCGGCGACCATTTTGGAATATGTAGATGGCAAACAAACATTCAAGACAAAAATCAATCCATAATACCTTATGTGGATAGGGGGCAGCACCCCCTATTCTATATTCACTTAAATAACGCCTTATCGGGGAGAGTGGAATATGGAACTGATTCAGCAATTGGTAAATGGCATTTCACTCGGCAGCATTTATGCATTGATTGCGCTGGGCTATACGATGGTATATGGGATCGTCAAGCTGATAAACTTCGCCCATGGCGACGTATTCATGGTTGGTTCATTTGTAGGGTTTTACGCCATTACTGTTATGGACTTATCCTTCATCCCGGCTTTATTGATTTCGATGGTCACTTGTGCCATCTTTGGCGTTTTAATTGAACGGATCGCTTATAAACCCCTTCGTAATGCAACACGGATTGCGGCCTTGATAACGGCCATCGGTGTTTCCCTTCTGATAGAAAATGGGCTGATTTACATCCGGGGCGCCCAGCCGGAAGCCTATCCAAATAATGTCCTTCCGATGGATAAACTCGATATATTCGGCGTTTCCATCAGCAGTCAATCGATATTGATCTTATCTGTATCCATCATTTTAATGATCATCCTACAATTCGTTGTCCATAAAACCAAAATCGGCAAAGCGATGCGTGCCGTTTCATTCGATTCCGAAGCGGCTAAGCTTATGGGAATCAATGTGAATCATACGATTTCAGCTACCTTCGCCATAGGCTCGGCCCTGGCAGGTGCGGCCGGTGTCATTTTTGGAATCTACTATATAAAAATCGAGCCGTTGATGGGCGTCCTTCCTGGCCTTAAAGCGTTTGTGGCCGCGGTACTTGGCGGTATCGGCATCATTCCGGGAGCGATGGTCGGCGGACTGCTGCTTGGAGTCATCGAGGCCTTGGTCAGTGCAGCCGGTTACTCTTTATGGCGCGATGGTGTGGCTTTCATCGTTCTTATCTTAATTTTGATTTTCTTGCCGCAGGGTCTATTCGGTAAAAATAAAAGAGAAAAAGTATAGGGGAGACAAAGCGATGACTACTTTAAAGAATTCAAGGGGTTTTTGGCTCTCGATCGTGCTCGCACTCATTTTTTTCGGAATCATGCAGGTCACCATTTCAAACGGTATGCTCAATCCATTTTATATCAACACACTCATGTTCATCGGCATCAATATCATGCTGGCGACGAGCCTTCATTTAATCATCGGTATAACCGGGCAGTTCTCTATCGGACATGCAGGCTTTTTAGCGGTAGGGGCCTATGCTTCGGCAGTCATGACGATGAAGCTGGAACTTCCTTTCATCATGGCTGTATTGGCTGGGGGCATCATCGCTGCCGTTGCCGGTATGGTGATCGGGATACCGAGCCTACGCCTGAAGGGGGATTACTTGGCGATCGCAACACTTGGTTTTGGGGAAATTGTCCGGATAATCCTTTTGAATATTGAATATGTAGGCGGGGCAAGCGGAATGCAGGTATCTCATCTGACCACATGGCCATGGGTATTTGCCTGTGTCATGATCACCATCATAGTCATCCGGAATTTTACCAATTCGACTCATGGACGTGCATGCATATCCGTAAGGGAAGATGAAACGGCGGCAGATTCGATGGGAATCAATACGACCTATTATAAGGTGGCGGCTTTCGTCATCGGAGCTTTTTTTGCCGGAGTTGCAGGATCGCTTTATGCCCATAATTTCTATATTATCCAGCCATCGAATTTCGGTTTCCTAAAATCCTTCGATATTCTGATTTTCGTTGTACTTGGCGGTCTGGGAAGTTTATCAGGTTCGGTTTTGGCAGCCATTTTACTGACGATCGTGACGACATTCCTTCAGGATTATCCGGAAACGAGGATGATCATATACAGTCTTGTCCTGATCTTGATGATGATTTTCCGCCCGCAGGGTTTAATGGGAACAAGGGAAATCACGGCACTGTTCACACATAAGAAAACGAATGGGGGCAAAAAGGATGGAAGCCACAATACCGTTGCTTAAAGTAGATTCGGTGGGTATCCGTTTTGGCGGGTTGAAAGCCGTGTCAGATGTGAACGTTGAATTATTTCCAGGGGAACTTGTTGGCCTTATCGGACCGAATGGAGCTGGAAAAACGACATTCTTCAACTTGTTGACGGGTGTTTATGTCCCTACAGAAGGGACGATTGCCTTGAATGGGGAAAATCTAAAAAAGCAGCCGCCTTATAAAATTACCCGGAAAGGGATTTCGAGGACCTTTCAAAATATCCGCCTCTTCAGTGAGCTATCCGTGATCGATAATGTGAAGGTGGCTTACCACTCGCTCGCCAAGCATATGATTCCAAGTTCCATATTCCGGTTGCCTGGACATTTTTCCGGAGAAAAGGAGATGGATGAAAAGGCGTTGGAATTCTTGAGGATTTTCAACCTTGACCATTTTAAGGATGAAAAGGCGAAGAATCTGCCATACGGACAGCAAAGGCGGCTGGAAATTGCACGTGCTCTCGCCGCAAACCCGAAACTGCTTTTACTGGACGAACCCGCAGCAGGGATGAATCCGCATGAAACGAAAGAATTGATGAATCTCATTGCTTTTATCCGGAAGGAATTCAACCTTACCGTATTGCTCATTGAGCATGATATGTCACTGGTCATGGGGGTATGCGAACGGATTTACGTGCTCGATCATGGACAGCTCATCGCTCACGGAAAGCCGGAAGAAATCCGCAATGATCCAAAAGTTATCGAGGCGTATCTGGGCGAGGAGGTTTCATGATGCTGAAAATAGAGGACATCAATGTTTATTACGGCAATATCCAAGCATTAAAAGGTGTTTCAATGGAGATTAACGAAGGGGAGATCGTGACTTTGATCGGAGCGAATGGAGCGGGAAAAAGCACGTTGCTCAAAACGATTTCCGGGCTGTTAAAACCAAAGCAGGGAAAAGTTCTGTTCGAAGGCGATCCGATTGGAGGAGAGGCAGCACAGTCCATCGTGAAAATGGGCATTTCCCATGTACCTGAAGGCCGCCGTGTCTTTGCCAACATGACGGTTGCCGAAAACCTCGAGCTTGGGGCCTATTTGCGAAAGGACAAGGAAGGCATTAATAAAGATATGGAAAGGGTCCATGAGTTATTTCCGAGGCTGCTGGAGAGAATCAAACAGCAGGCTGGCACGCTTTCGGGAGGGGAACAGCAGATGCTTGCAATGGGTCGGGCCCTAATGGCGAAGCCCCGTTTATTACTGCTCGATGAACCTTCGATGGGCCTTGCGCCTCTGCTGGTGAAGCAAATATTCAACATCATCCAGGAAATCAATGAGGCTGGCACCACGATCCTTTTGGTCGAGCAAAATGCCAATCTCGCTTTATCTATTGCAGATCGGGCCTATGTCGTTGAAACGGGGCGGATCGTCCTCTCGGGCAATGCCGAGGAACTCACTTCAAGTGAAGAGATTAAATTGGCTTATTTAGGAGGACACTGAACCGCCGTTTGGCGGTTTTTTTGTGGGGAATTGAAGCTTGGGAGATGGGAAATATACAAGGTAGCTTAAAAATGGACAGGAGATTCATGCATGATTTTATGCATCCAAAATAGTATTATTCAATTTTGATATAGGAATTAAGACTAAAGAGAAGTGAAAAAACTGGGTTTAATTCCCTACCAGTATACTTGTATTTTGGTAAAAATGTAATTAATAGGATGGGTAAAATGAGAGAATGAATAAAATTTTTTGAGCAATAAATGAGGATTTTACAATTTCAATATAATTAAATTATCGGTTTTTTCTGAATATATCCATTGTTTTCGCAATATTTAAAATATATAAAGATAAAAATGACAGTGTACTCCTTATGAAAAACTTACTATTTAGCGAAATATTCTCATAATTATTGTATAGACGGAATGAAAATTATGCGGTAAACTATTTTTCGAAATATTAATTTAATTTGAAAAATTTAATTTAATCAATTTTTTCTGGGGCATCTTGAATAAATATTCATGCATCAGAGCTATGATTACAAAATGGGGGGATTATTTTGAAGAAGAAAAAATTAGCAGGGGCATTCCTTTCTCTAACACTCGCTGCAGGAGTTCTAGCAGGTTGTTCCGGCTCCGGTTCATCAGATAAAACAAGCGGGGACGGTGATACGATCAAGATCGGTGTCAACCTTGAATTATCAGGCGGTGTAGCCTCATATGGTCAATCAATTGCGGAAGGCCTGGAACTTGCGACTGCAGAAATCAATAAAGAAGGCATTGACGGAAAAAAAATCAAACTAATAAAAGTCGATAATAAATCTGAAGCGTCCGAAGCGACTAGCGGAGCAATCAAGCTGACATCACAAGATAAGGTTGCGGCGATCGTGGGTGCAGCGACAAGCACGAACTCGATTGCACAAGTGCAGATTGCACAAGATAATAAAGTGCCGGTCATCTCACCTTCTGGTACAAGCCCTGAAATCACTTTCAGCAAGGATAAATTGAATGATTACATTTTCAGGACAAGCTTCATCGATCCTTTCCAAGGAACGGTTGCTGCGAATTTTGCCACTAAAGAAATCAAAGCGAAAAGTGCGGCCATCTATATTGACAGCTCAAGTGATTATTCAAAAGGATTAGCTGCAGCCTTTAAAGAACAATTCGAAAAAAATGGCGGAAAGATCGTAGCTGAGGAAGCTTACATTGCGAAGGATACGGATTTCCGTTCCACATTGACTCGTTTGAAATCGGCAAAACCTGATTTCATCTTCCTACCTGGTTACTATGAGGAAGCTGGTCTGATCGTGAAGCAGGCGCGTGAAACTGGACTTGACGTCCCATTCATGGGCGGAGACGGCTGGGACTCTCCTAAGCTAGTTGAAATTGCCGGTGCAAAAGCGCTAAATAACACGTTCATAACGAACCATTATTCTTCAGGTGACCCTGATGAGAAAATTCAGAAATTTGTGTCAGCTTTTAAAGCGAAGTACAAAGATAAATCCCCGGATGCATTTAACGCTCTAGGATATGACACAGGATACTTCCTTGCCGATGCGATCAAACGTGCCGGTTCAGCCGATTCAGAAAAAATTAAAGAAGCGCTGGAAAAAACGAAAAACCTTGAGCTTGTAACGGGTACTTTTACATTGGATAAAAAACATAATCCGATCAAATCCGCTACAATCCTTGAATTTAAAGAGGGAAAACAAGTATTCAACACAAAAATCAATCCTTAATTTCGGAGAATAACTCCAACCCTTTCGCCGGCCCTTCGTCATAAAAGAAGGTGCTGGCGAATTCTCATTTTTCAGGTATACCAGGTCACTGAACTTCCCCTTGGCGGAATGCAAAGAGTCTGGACTAATCACATTATAAAATTAGATTTTTCAAGGAGAGTCGAACATGGAATTGATACAGCAGTTAATAAACGGAGTTTCACTAGGAAGTATTTATGCCCTTATCGCTCTCGGTTATACGATGGTTTACGGGATTGTTAAATTGATAAACTTTGCACATGGTGATGTCTTCATGGTCGGCTCATTCGTTGGATTTTACTCGATAACGGTTCTGGATCTTTCATTTGTGCCAGCTCTATTAATCTCGATGACGATCTGTGCGCTCTTTGGAGTGATAATCGAGCGAATCGCATACAAGCCATTACGAAACGCTACGCGTATTGCAGCACTTATCACGGCCATCGGGGTCTCCCTCTTGATCGAATACGGATTCATCTACGTCCGCGGTGCACAGCCGGAGGCTTACCCGAATGATGTATTGCCGACGGACAAGTTCAATATTTTTGGAGTTTCCATCAATAGTCAATCGGTTTTGATTTTTGGAGTGGCTGTAGTCCTGATGATCATTCTTCAAATCATCGTTCATAAAACAAAAATAGGAAAAGCCATGCGTGCCGTTTCATTCGATGCGGATGCAGCCAAGCTGATGGGGATCAATGTTAATAACACGATTTCTGCCACCTTTGCAATCGGCTCCGCTTTAGCTGGGGCAGCGGGCGTCATTTTCGGCATTTATTATATTAAGATCGAACCGCTCATGGGTGTGCTTCCGGGGTTGAAGGCATTTGTCGCCGCCGTACTTGGAGGGATCGGGATTATACCGGGCGCCATGGTCGGAGGCTTATTACTTGGTGTCATCGAGGCTTTGGTCAGTGCCGCCGGTTACTCATTATGGCGTGATGCAGTAGCCTTCGTCGTACTGATTCTTATCTTGATTTTCATGCCACAAGGCTTATTCGGTAAAAACAAAAAAGAAAAAGTATAGGGGAGACAAAGCAATGACTACATTTAAGCGGGCAAAAGGTTTTTGGCTCTCGATTTTACTATCATTGATCTTTTTCGCCGTAGTTCAAGTGTTAATCGGCGGCGGATCGCTAAATCCTTTTTATCAAAATACGCTCATGTTCATCGGGATCAATATCATTCTGGCAGCGAGCCTTCACTTGATCATCGGGATAACAGGGCAGTTTTCCATCGGGCATGCCGGATTCCTGGCAGTCGGAGCCTATGCTTCAGCCGTTATGACCATGAAGCTTGACATGCCTTTTGTTGCAGCATTGATAGTGGGCGGTTTGGCGGCAGCGCTGGCAGGATTGATCATCGGAATCCCAAGCTTACGTTTAAAAGGTGACTACTTGGCGATTGCCACCCTCGGTTTTGGGGAAATCGTCCGGATCGTGCTTTTGAATATCGATTATGTTGGCGGGGCAAGCGGGATGCAGGTATCCCATTTGACCACTTGGCCTTGGGTATTCGCTTCCGTTATCGTTACGATCATCGTCATCAGGAACTTCACAAGTTCGACACATGGCAGAGCCTGCATATCGATCCGTGAGGACGAGACGGCTGCCGATTCGATGGGGATCAATACGACCTATTACAAAGTTGTCGCGTTTGCGATCGGTGCCTTTTTCGCCGGAATTGCTGGAGGGCTTTACGCTCATAACTTCTACATCATCCAGCCATCCAACTTCGGATTCCTGAAGTCATTCGATATCTTGATCTTAGTTGTACTTGGCGGCCTTGGAAGTCTTTCAGGAGCCGTATTGGCGGCCATCTTACTGACTGTGGTCACGACATTCCTTCAGGATTATCCTGAAACGCGAATGATCATTTATAGCCTTGTGCTAATCGTCATGATGATCTATCGTCCACAAGGTTTAATGGGGACAAAAGAAATAACATCCATGTTCAAACGTAAAGGAGGCAGCAGCCATGAAAATAAAAACACCGCTGCTTAAAGTCGATTCGGTCGGCATCCAGTTCGGGGGGCTAAAAGCCGTTTCCGATGTTAACGTCGAGCTGTACCCTGGGGAATTGGTTGGCTTGATTGGACCGAACGGAGCCGGGAAAACGACTTTTTTTAACTTACTGACAGGGGTATACGTCCCGACGGAGGGAACGATTTCTTTAAAAGGGGAGGACTTGAGAAAAAAGCCTCCATATAAAATCACACAAAAAGGCATCAGCCGGACATTCCAGAACATTCGCTTATTCAGTGAACTATCCGTGATCGATAATGTAAAGGTGGCCTATCATTCCCTTTCGAAGCATAGCATTTTAAGCTCGATCTTCCGGATGCCGATCCATTTTAAAGGCGAAAAGGAAATGGATGAAAAGGCGATTGAGTTCCTGAAGATTTTCAACCTTGATCAATATAAGGATGAAAAGGCTAAGAACCTGCCATATGGCAAACAAAGACGTTTGGAAATTGCCCGTGCACTTGCAGCCAACCCGAAATTGCTTTTGCTGGATGAACCGGCAGCGGGAATGAACCCTCAAGAGACGCACGAGCTCATGAACCTGATTGCCCTCATCCGTGAGAAATTTGATTTGACCGTATTATTGATTGAACATGATATGCCGCTCGTCATGGGTGTTTGCGAACGCATATATGTACTCGATCACGGACAACTGATCGCTCAAGGCAAGCCAGAGGAAATCCGTAACAATCCAAAAGTCATCGAGGCCTATCTGGGCGAGGAGGTTTCATAATGTTAAAAATCGAGGACATCAACGTCTATTATGGAAACATTCAAGCCTTGAAAGGAATCTCGCTTTCTATTAATGAAGGTGAAATCGTTACCCTGATCGGGGCAAACGGAGCGGGGAAAAGCACGATGCTGAAAACCATTTCCGGACTGTTAAAACCAAAACAGGGGAAAATCATGTATGAAGGGCAATCCATCGGCGGAAAGGCCGCACAATCCATCGTGAAAATGGGCATTTCCCATGTACCTGAAGGCCGGCGTGTATTTGCTAATATGACCGTTGAAGAGAACCTTCAGCTTGGTGCCTATTTACGCAAAGATAAGGCAGGCATCAAGCAGGACATGGAGAAAGTCTATGAATTATTCCCGCGTTTGCTTGAACGCCTGAAACAGCAATCCGGAACCCTTTCCGGCGGTGAACAGCAAATGCTCGCAATGGGCAGGGCACTCATGGCCAAGCCCCGGCTTTTGTTGTTGGACGAGCCATCCATGGGACTCGCCCCATTATTGGTGAAGCAAATCTTTCATATCATCGAAGAAATCAATAAAACAGGTACAACGATCCTGCTGGTTGAACAAAATGCCAACCTTGCCCTATCCATCGCGGACAGAGCCTATGTTGTCGAAACCGGCCGAATTGTCCTATCAGGCAAATCTGAGGAACTGACCGCAAGCGAAGAAATCAAGAATGCCTATTTAGGAGGACATTAAACCGCTTTATAGCGGATTCAAACTGCAGACAAACTCGAGGAAAAGCGAGTGTGCCTGCAGTTTTTTATTTCAAAAAAAGTGCCAGTTGATTTCAGAAATCCGCTCCCTTTCCGCCGACTGTCTGCCAAGCCTCCTCACCGCAAGCGGCTGTGGGGTCTTGGCTAGCCAGTAATTCGGCAGGAGTGTCGCAAATTTCTTCAATCCAATAAGGATTACAGTAAAAAAACTTTAAGAGTAATCTAGTCTTGTTTTAAAATCATGGTTTGGGATTAGAACATTCGGAACCCCCAGACTGGGAGATATATTCGAAGAAAAGCGAGTGTGCTTGCAGTTTTTTTATTTTAAAAAGTGAGTTGATTTCAGAAATCCGCTCCCTTTCCGCCGATTGTCTGCAAAGCCTTATCAAAGTAAGCGGCTGTGGGGTCTCGGCTAGCCAGTAATTCGGCAGGAGTGTCGCAAATTTCTTCAATCTAGTGTTTCATCCATATAAAAAGTAAAAAACATGAAGGATAAACAAGTCTTCTTTTATAAAAGGATTCGGGGTGAGATACTTCGGCCCCCTTTTTTAGACAAAAGTGTTTATATCTGAATGAGTTGATTGGAACGGAAGGTACGAGACTCCTGCGGGGAAAGCGAGTCCAGGGAAACCCCCACAGGCGCGAAGCGTCGAGGAGGCTCCCGGACCGCCCGCGGAAAGCGAGTGCCTGGAGTGGAAATCAAAGTACAAATTTTAAAGTAATCAATTATTATCAAGTTTGTCTATAGTCAACCGCTTTGTTTTAAAATTAGATAGAACCCATTTTTGTCGACAAACTGAGCTAGCGTTATAGCGGTTTTTTGTTTTTTAAATAAGCTATTTTAACTAGATAAAAAGGTTAGTAAAACCAAATCACTCGGTATACAATCTAGTTAGGGATAATAGTAGAATAGGTTCATGTCAAAACCTCATCCATAGCTATTCTTAATCATATTTTTTGGAGTGATTTCATGCACAAACTTATTCAGGCCATACTGCCAGTTCTACTGCTGTTTATGATTCTGCCAATCTGCGAGCCGGATGCTGCATCTGCAGAAGAAATCCCGCAATCCGATGGTGTCATCGTCAAATATAAAGAGACGAATGATGAGCCGATCAACGACTTGATAGAAAAGGTTGAGGTCCCTAAAGGGGAAACGACCGACAACGTTATCGAGGAACTTGAAGAACAGAAGAATGTGGAATATGCAGAGCCAAACTATCTTTTCAAGAAGATGGACAGTCCGAACGACCCTGCCTATAAAGACCAGTGGCATCATAAAACGCTCGGAACGAATGCAGCATGGACAAAAACCATGGGCTCAAAGGAAATGATCGTAGCCATTATTGACGATGGGATCGATCGTAACCACGCTGATTTAAAAGGGAAAATCGTCAATGCCTATGATACGGTACGCAATCGGAAGAATATCGTACCAAAAGGGGGGCATGGAACGCATATCGCTGGCATCATTGCAGGTTCTGCGAACAACGGCATTGGTGGAGCGGGTGTTGCGCCTAACGTAAAACTCATGCCGATCAACGTTTTTGATGGCGAATATGCCAATACGGCCGATATCATTGACGCCATTCATTTTGCCGTACAGCATAAGGCTAACATCATCAATATGAGCCTGGGAGATACCAGTTATTCGGAGGCGTTGAACAAGGCTGTCCAAGAAGCCTATAAAAAAGGCGTCCTGATCGTCGCAGCTGCCGGGAATGAAGGTGATATGGGCAAAAATGTACAGCGTGTGTATCCAGCTGCATTCAGCCATGTCATTTCCGTTGCCGCCACTGACTCAAGGGACAAGCGTACCAGTTATTCCAACTACCATTCAACAGTGGATATTGCAGCCCCTGGAGATGATATCCTTTCAACCTTACCGGATGGTAAATACGGCTGGATGAGCGGAACATCAATGGCCACGCCGATGGTGACGGGTGTAGCGGCACTGATTTGGTCGTATGAGCCCAAGCTCAACAAATCGGAGGTCGAATACCGCCTATATGATTCAGCCGTGGACCTCGGTGCAAAAGGGAAAGACATCTACTATGGAAACGGGCGGCTCAATGCCAAAAAAGCGCTGGAAATGAAGACGCTGACCAAACCGGCCGTGACCGCGATTTCCGATAGGGACACCAAGATGAATGGGAAAATCCCAACTGATTTCAAAACGGGGACCGTCTCCATTTATACCGATAAAAAACAACTCGCCACAGTGAAGATCAACGGCGAAAAGTCGTTTACAGCGACCATCGAAAAACAAACAGCCGGCACGACCATCTCTACTAGGGTCATCGATAAATCGGGAAATAAAAGTATACCCGTTTCATTTAAAGTGGCAGATAAAACGGCTCCCTTAAAACCGTCAGTAAATACGGTAGGAGACAATACCGTTAAAGTAGCGGGAAAAGCGGAAGCGGGATCTGCAGTCACTGTCAAAAATGGCAATACGGTCCTTGGCAAAGCAAATTCCAATAACGCTGGGAATTTCACCGTTACGATGTCAAAGAAACAAAAAGCAGGAAAAGTCCTATCCGTTACAGCAACCGATAAAGCAGGAAATACAAGCTCAGTCAAAACAGTGACCGTCGCAGACAAAACAGCACCAAGTAAACCTACGGTCAACACGGTCACGACAAAAACGACAAAAGTAACAGGCAAAGCAGAAGCCAACTCCACTGTCTCCATCAAAGCATCTGGAAAAGTGATCGGCTCTGCCACAGCAACGAATAAAGGTGCTTTCTCGGTTAAAATCCCCAAGCAAAAAGCCGGGAAAAACCTATATACCTATGCCAAAGACAAAGCGAAAAACGTAAGTGAATCAAGGAAAGTCACGGTTAAAAAGTGATATGAAAATAGGAACAGCCCCCATAATAAGTACTGGGGGCTGTACTTGTATCACTCTTGTTTTGGGTCAAAAAAAAGAAGCAATAGCGAATATTGCTTCTTTGATCATCTATTGTTTCATCTACGTTGCAATATCGTCCTACACGAAATACTTTAAATTTCACCTTCTTCAAGCCTCCTATTATATTCAATTTTACTAATTAATCCTTTTGCATTACAGGTAAGACAATCAGTATAAATATCGTAGGCACCCGTACCTGCACAAACATGGCATTTAACATGAGTTTCTGGTATATCCTTTTGCATGAATGAAAAAAGTTTTCCAATATACTGCAGAATAAGCATTCCCAAAACTCCTTTTTTTTTTTATCATACAACAAAAAAAGGCGAAACCAACATGAAATACAATATCATTACTTAAATCAAATAAAACCATTACATACTTTACATTGAATTAAAAAATCGCCTCGATAAATTCAAGGTTATTTTATTAGGTAAGAAAGGGCGAGGAGTTAACAGTCCTTAAAGATATACTTATTTAATTGTTCGTTGCCGTAAAGTTTTGTTCCAACTCTCCCTTTAAATCAAAGGCTGTTTTCACATACTTTGTTACTATTTACCAGGTAGTGAGTTGTGGTTGATTTCCCCTCCCGCAGGAGTCTCGCACTTCCGCTCCAATCAACCTTAAATAGTTTCGTTTTAAAAACAACAATCTTTACGAAAAGAGCCAAATCAAAAAAGCCGCTCAAATGGAACGGCCTAACTTTCCTTTATAAACTATCAGGAAGTTTGTCTACTGCATTTATGGACTTTGGGAAACCTGTGGGATATTTTAATACGGATATAATTATTTTTTTCTCAAAATCCATAGGTAAGCCAATATTGAAATCCCCACAGAGACTGCTGCCATTATGTAAATGCTAATATACCCAAACAGATAGCCGATTTGTCCGAAGAGGATGGCACCGCAACCAATTCCAAGATCAAAGAAGGAATAGAAAGTGGCGTTAGCCATGCCCTTTCGATTTCGAGCAGCGTGTTCAAGAGACCACGCCTGAAGAGCCGGTTGGACTGCACCGAATCCAATGCCATAAAAAATAGCTGCCATATACAGAATCATGTTACTTGGCATCCATGCTAGCAATAGCATCGCTGCTACGATAAAAAGAGTAGATGGAATAAAGACAGCTTGATGTCCTTTTTGATCATAGATTTTTCCAGCGAACATTCGTGTGAAAATAAGAGCTAAAGCGTAAAGAAAAAAGTATCCTTGAATACCTGTAATACCCTTTTCGATAGTATAAAGCGGTAAGAAGGTAGCAATCCCGCCAAAAGATACCGTAATGAAAAAAACAAGAACGGACGGAGCAACAGCGCTTTTTTCATAAATGTCAAACCTATTAGTTTTAGCGGGGGCAGAAGGAGGATCTACTTTTTTATAGGTAATTGTTGAAGCCATGATCCAAGCTGCCAGGCTTAATGCACCGCAAAATAAAAACAAATGCTGAAAGGTTAAAACATCCGCTAAGAAAAGTCCAAATGACGGACCAAAAGCCATCGCCAAATTACCCGATAAAGTGAAGTATCCCATTCCCTCCCCCCGACGCTTTGCTGGAATAAGATCGGAGGCAATCGTACCTGATGCGGTGGTCGTATATCCCCAGCCAATCCCTTGGACAATCCTCATTGCACATAGAAGGAAAATACTCATCATAAATCCAAACGAGCCTATCGCTACAGCCAAAAAGGCTAGACCGAACAGGAAAACAAAACGTCTACCTTTTGTTTCCAAGGCCTGTCCGGCAAAGGGGCGGACAATCAGAGCGGAAAATAAAAACATGCCAGCAACTAACCCAATATACCGTTCATTTCCGCCAAGCTCTTTTACAAAAAGCGGAAGGGTCGGGGAAGTCATTTGAAAGGATAAAAAAACAAAGAAGTTAGCAAAGAAAATCATCACAAAATCACGTGACCAGATTTTATTGGCAACCGGAAGGTCTTCTTTTAACAAGGGTACACCCATAATAGTTATTCTCCTTAATTGATAGTAATTATCATTCTCATTTTACTAGAGTTATAGAAAACAATCTATATAGAATAGAAATAGAAAATAAGTGAAAATAAGTGATCACATTATATCTAAGTAATATTGACTAATAGTTAGTCTGTAAAATCATAATAGAAACAAAAAATTAGGATGGAGGTCACTTTATATTCAGAAAATACAAAATTTGATTTGTAAAAATTAATAAAAATGTTATATTTATGTAAATAAATAAGAGGATAGACTTACGAGGAGGAATGGTTTTTTAGGTGATGGATATTAGCTCTATATCTTACCTAATTTATATGAAGGTGCTAAGAGGTGACAAAAAGTTAGCTATTACTAAGTCCATTGCCAATAGTGGTCTGAATCTCTTATTATCACAATGCCATTTGATCATGTTCCTGCCTCTACAGAACCCTACTGTAGAGTGTAGTTAACTTTGCATGAAACAAACGTAGTTGTAAAATCCTATCTTTACCGTGAAGTTCCAATGGAAATTAATTAACCCACTTGGTAATTATGGTAAAATTGTCTGGTGTTTGGGATAGTTGTTAAGAGTTCATATCATTAATGTGAAATTTTAATTAAGGACCTTTTATTTACCATTTATAAGGTTTATTATCAATGGGGAATGAGAGATTAAAGGAGTTAATTATGGGTAGACTTACAGAAACTTTAATGGAGACGGTAGAGGATTCTCAAAATAGCAGGAAGAAACCTATGGTTGTTAAACTAAATTCCGAACAACTTGATGAGTTTATACAAAGATTTCCAGATGATGGGGAGTTTTTTGGTTTAAGCTATCACATTCATGATGATAAGACGGTCACTTTTAACTATAATTCAGATGGTAAACTTCTAGAAGTATTGAATTTGGTTAAGTGATTTGCACTTTGGAGTATCCAGCAGAAATGCTGGATTTTTTTGAGCTTAAATAATCTTAATGAGATTTTGTTCAAAGTCGAATAATGTAGATGATAAAACAGCATCTGTGAAACGGACAGTAAATGGAGGCGGTGACAATACGACAAAAGTATCTTGTAAAGTTGAATCAGGCTCTACCGTTATTGTTAAAATGGGAGCACTGCGTTCGGCAAAGCAAAGTCCATTAGCTCAGGGAAGTAAACTGTTACGATGGCGAAATAACAAAAGGTCGGTAAAGTCAATTTCATAAATGAAACCTCCCAGGTATTCTATTTATCGCTTCGCCTTTTCCGCCACAAGTAGCAATGTCATCAGCAAGCCTTAGCCATAAGGACGCGAAGTTTTTTCAATGATTCTGAAGGGGTACGAACGAAGGAAGAGTAGCCATTCTTCACTATATCAGCTAGGGCAAGGGCATCTTTTTTATCACTTTTGGATTGCGTATTATCACGATTTTCTTTGTTTTTTTTTGACATGGTGAGGATTGACCGTGACGACATCTATGTTTTGTTTGACTAGCCACTTTGGAAGGTATATCCAATAACGAGCGGTAGGTTCCATTCCGACTATCGTGGTGTCTAAGTTTTTCAAGTGTTTTAGTTCCTTGATTCAGTTTAGTAAGCTAGTAAAACCCTCTTCGTTATTTTGAAAAGACAAAGGTTTTCCGACCACAATGACCCGATAGTTTACAGCACGGGCCACGTGTACATGTTGGGCAATATCCACACCAACAACTAGATGTTGATCCGTAATTCTCTCAATTAGTTGATTTTGTTTGTTTTGCATTTTAAAATTCATAGTAGGGCTTCCTCCTTAAGGTTTTGAGTTAGATTGGTCTCTATACTCGTATCTTACTGAGGGGCTCTATTTTTTTCAAACCTGATATTTAACGATCTACAGGAATGCTTCCACAGGGAGTCCTCTTTTTATGCCTATTGAAGTATTAAGAAACTTTGTGGTAAAGCACCCCATAAATTGATATCATATGTACTGGGGTTAAAGTTCCTCTGTTTAATCTTTGATTATGGGTGGAAATATATTGGCGCAAATACTGTTATAACTTGTTCCGCAGGAATGATTAAATTCAGATAAAACCACTCTTTTAGATTGAATAAGGTTCAAATAAGTCAGAAAATGCTTAGAGGGAAGAAAATGCGGATTTACGAAAAAAAAACCACGAATATATTTCTTGCTACATCGATTCTATTTATTTTGTATCTCACTTTATTAGATCATCCGTCATTGGGGATAGGAAGCAATGCGGGCGGTATTAATTTAAAGCCATTTGTAGCTATAAAGATGTTTCCTTTCAAGGAAATGATAATCAATACATTAGGTAATATATTATTATTTGTTCCTTTTGGATTCTGTATTGCATTTAAATTCAAAAAACAATACCGGATTTTTAAAGTTATTATAAATGGTTTTTTGTTTTCATTAACTATTGAAGTTTTTCAATTGTTTCTTTCCAGAAGATGGACAGATGTAGACGATATTATTTTAAATACTTTAGGATCATTTTTAGGGTATCTTATTTTTTTAAAAATAGATAAAGTTCATTCACAAAAGAGAAGTTAAGACCATTTTGGAACAAACTGTGGGGTAAGAAATTATTGAGAAAAAATTGACAAAATCAAAACCCAAGCCAAAATATGCTTGGGTTTTGACTTTGTAAAAGAACGGAAAAGAAGATTGGAAGAAGCAAAGATGTTAAACTAACCCAGGTTCTTTCAATATAAAAATACAAATAAGGTGCTGCTATTACGTAGCACCTCAGCTTTTTTTGAAATTTCTTTAGCCATACTATTTACAAACGATTTATTCTTTCTTTGATTGTAACCAGTCTAAATAGTCATCCCTGAAAACCCTCTTGGACCTTTTTAAACGATTTAAAGGAAAATCGGGACTTCCCCTGTATTTATCGGCAGTTCTTTCACTAATATTTTAATAATTTGCCAAATGCTCTACATTTAATAATTCTGGTAGTTGTGATATATCATTCGTTTCGTTCGTTATTATTTCTTCCCTTCTCCAATGCATACTGCTACTTTCTTAGAACACTTGGGACACGTCAGTGTATCAACTCTATCTTCCATACCAGAAAAACGGGATACTACGCCAAACAGTGTTGGACAACTTTTACATAAATATGTATATACACCTTCCACTTTCAAATTTATCATTCCTTTGACTTATCATTTTTTAAACTAACAAATGATAAGTCAAAGGAGCCGATCTGATATCTGGTAGGCTTAAGCACTTTTCACTAATAACGCTTCTATTATTATGCTATACAGAAGGTACTCCATGGTAAAAGCCCTTCTCTAACTTATTGATTGTATAAATTAAAAACTCTTTTGTAGCATATGCTACTCAGTAAAATATAATATGTCTGATATTTGTCTTTCTTTTCCATCTGAAGGGTGATTTAAAATGTTATCCAAGTAATATAAGGTAGTACTGCCTCCTCCATCTAGATTGTACGCCCACGTTACTCCCATTGATTGAAATACTTTAACTAGCTCTGCAAACGTCATGCCACTAGATTCAGACGAACGACCATCTACCGTTATAATGATATATTCATATGGTTTCCTTTGACCTATCGCCGTTCTTGGCGCACGGACTGTTGTAAACCAATCTTGGTTCTTAAAAGAAGGAACCTTTCCATTTATCAATAACTCCGGCCCAAAATCAAAGGTATGTAATGCGCCTTGTTCAAGCATGTCCTCTGACGTTCTTCTTCCATCACCAATAAAGAGTTTGCCATTTTTTCTAACTTCTAGTGGAGCAAAATTTGATCTAAATAATTTTCCATCTCGAATAACAGTACTCCTGGATTTAAACTGAATACCAGCTCCATTAACTGCAAACACAGCTTTGTTTTTTTTTGCTATTTCGGATGTTTCCTCTTTTTTACTACTAAAGCTACCGCCTGCAAATGCAGATTTTACTTGTGATACATTATTTACTTTTATGGTAGAAACCCAATATTTCAGTTTTGATTTAATAACAGGTTGGATTCGTATGTTTAAAGTATTTGAATGATATTCGTAAGAACCATTAGAATTTAAATTTAAATCATTGGCCAAATCAGAGTTTTCATGTTTGACGTATCTTTCAGTATCAGGCTGAATTTCCTTGTCTGTTGCTTTACATCCATATAATAAAAATGAAAAAAATAAGATTACAATAATCTTCCTCATAGTCGCCATAATCCCCTCGCTGCTTGTTTCTTTAGTTTGCCGAACAATTTTATCACATTATGGATACAATAGGGGGAAAGTTACCCTACGGATACTTTAGATGAACCAACATTTTATCTCGAAGGAAAAGTTTTTTAAAATAATAATTACATTGAAGTGTTTAACTATTTATAATATCATAGGTATATTGTCTTTTTTTTTAAAATATAGGGTGTGACAAAGGTACCTGTAAAATATGTCTTAGAGTTACAAGTTCCGGAAAACATGGGGGAAAAGAATTGAAACAAGAAACAGTTTATGGTCGTCTTGAAAAGGGAAATCCTGTTTTATTGGATGGCTATTGTCTTTTCAATGGCACAAAGAGTATTAGTAAAAAAAGGAAAAACAATATGAAGTATTTCGTGTATAGTCAAGAAACGAACAATACGATTACTCTCTCAGAATATGAACCAATGACAATCTTACAAACAATCACTTTAACGAAAGGATATGTTAATAAAGAGGGGAAATTAGAGGATGAAAGAATCATTTTCTTCGTAGATACAAACTGCAAGCTTTCCTTTGTGAAAACACATCAAAAAAATCTGCAAATAGACAAAATGCTAGATAAAATAGAGAAAAGCCCGTTTTTCAAAAGTTTAGTATTCCTTTTATTCTTTCGCTTCCTATTTGTTGGGGTCATGCGTATCAGAAATTATTCGTTCAAAGAAGCATATTTATCGTTCGGTTACGATAAAAGCATAAATTTTAAAGTGCATTTTCTTTTTCCAGTCAAAATAAGAGAGAAATTTGCAATGAAGACAGGGAAGATATCCATACTCATTCATACTTACTGGACTTTCGTGCCAATGAAGGAAATTTATCAACATTATGTAAACACTAGCGATATTAATACGCCTATTTTTATCAAACTCAGTCACTCTGATCATAATTATTGGTATAATTTTAAATCAGACTCTAAGCACAAATACGATAAAAATCATTATCTGTACAACACCCGTTCCTATCGTTTGGGGAAGATGAATAGTGAACTTTTTATTCGAAAGTCTATAACAGGCCAATATGTTATCGTATTGACAAGTAAAATGGCTAAAAGCATTATAATAAAAGAAAGATTTGCTTATCTGATTAGCCTCTTTTCATTAAACAAAAAAAAATACGATATCTATTTTGAAAAGTTCAGTGCAGGGGCTTCGGAATCTGCCTTTGAACTGTTTAAATATGCATTCAAGATGGGGGATTCCTGCATTTATATCTTAGAAAAAAGCCACCCCGAATACCAAAATCTTAAGCAACGTTACGGCAGAGCCCTTGTTGAGAAAAATAGTGTTCTTGCTTTCTATCACATCTTTTTAGCAAGAAGTTTTCAATCTTCCGATCTTGTGGGACATATACAACGCCGATTGTACGATAATGATTACTTAATTAAGAAAAAGGTTCTTTCAACAGATAAAAAAATAATGTTACAGCATGGACCTTGTATGGCGACCAATATATTCGAACGTGGTTACTTTAACCGTAAAGTTCCGATAGCACCAGATTACATGCTCGTAAATTCCAATTTTGAGAAAAACTTATTCCTTAATAATACAGGTTATACGGAAAAAGAACTGATGGTAACAGGGCTGCCTAATCTTGATTTATATATAAAGGAACAAAAAAGTGAAAAAAATCAAATTACATTTATGCTTACATGGCGACCATGGGATCTCACAGGAAGCATTGAAGCTGGAAGCTATTTAGACCGGTATTTCTCATTCTTAGAATTGATTCAAAAAGAGAAGTTCTACATAGATAAAAAAATTAATATTATTCTCCATCCTAAATCAAGAATCATACTTCAAGAACAGTTCCCAGATATATATGATAAATACGAAGAATCGTTTTATATAGGGGACATAAAGGATGCTCTATTAAGCAGTAAAGTTGTCATATCCGATTATTCCTCTATTACTTTTTATGCGTTTGCAGGTGGAAGTAATGTAATCTTCTATTGGGAAGACAAGGCTTTGGCAGAAGTGGAATATGGCGCGCCAAACATTCTACAGAAAGAGATTGCTTTTGGAGGCATAGTGGAAACATTCAAGGATCTGCACTCTGAAATTGTTTCCAGTTACAATAACCCGCAATCTCCTTTCCATATTGCTCAATTTTCAAAACTAATGGAGTGCACAAGTGGTCACAATACAGAAAATACCTATGACTACATTCATAACATAATTTCCGAAAATGAACATAACCATTTAGAGGAAGAGGATGCATTTACTATTACTGAAAAGCAATCTTCTGCTTCTTGATTGTTCTGAATGGAACGTCAACCTGAGACAAAGAGGGTATTATATCAAGAAGAAGGCCACCAATTGGTGGTCTTTTGAATGTGCGATAATTTACATCATACATTCAAATTAGAGAACAATACCTTTGTTATCTATCGGTAAGTATAATTGCAAAATAGTTCTTATACTAAAAGTTCCTTCACTTCAATAAGAGAATTGTTTCGGCAGTTCTTTTTCAAACAGAAGGGGCAGGGGGAATTCTTACAGATATAACCTACATTGAAAGGGTCGAAAAGTGTATTTAATGTGTAAAAGATGCGGCCACAAAAGAAATAGTTACGTATCATTCCACATCATTAGATATGAATAACGTTAAGCGGCTAAGGCAGGCTGTGAATCACGAGTTCCATCCGAGTGCAATCCTGCATTCTGACCAAGACTTCCGATACACCCAATCGCTATTTCAAAACCAAATGAAGGAACTTCGCTAACCCAATCCATGACTTGCAAGGAGAACTGTTAGGATAATGCGGCGATGGAAAGTTTTTTTTGGTCACTTTAAAGATTTAGCAGAAGAATGCTCGCTTACTCGCAGGATTACACCAATAAATTGAATACCAACACCTGCTCATACCACTTAATCGCAGCATCCAAATCAGGCACAGCCAATACTGCTTCTTTGATTACATATATCGACCTCACGAAATTCTTTAAATTTCACTCTCTTCAAGCCTCCTATTATACTCACCTTTACTTATTAATCCTTTTGCATTACAGGTAAGACAATCTTTATAAATATCGTAGGAACCTGTTCCTGCATAAACATGGCATTTTTTCTATCATACAAAGAAAAAGAGAGTAGGAAACAGGGAATACAATAACATTACTTAAGCAAATAAATCCATTACATAGTTTACATGGGGTTAAAAATTTGATGGGAATTCATGTTTAGTATTAGGATTTCATGCACGCTTAGTTACTCTTGACCTAAGCAAAATAAAAAGAGCCCTAGGGCTCTAAAATAAACTATTAAAGATCAATTTTATCCATCCAATAAAAGAAATCCATAACGGTATGCTCAAAGATGTACCAAACAAAAGTCCTTTTAAGAAATTCCCTTCATTTTCACCTACCATATTGAACACACCTCTCGGCTTGGTTTTCTTGTGATAATTATAATTGAAAGCGCTTTCTTTGTACATTAGACATTTGAAGGAATTATTTTACATTTTAATCCTTGAGATTTAGCAGACAAGTTGAATCAGTCGGCTTTCTTGGAATTTAAACAATTAATTACCAGGATTTTGATATGATGCTGGATATTCTAGCTTTTTCAAAGTACCGCTAACTTGCTGTGAAGAGCATCTACAAAGATGTTGAACATCGCATCTTTTTAGCATGATCAGCAAGAAGATCATTCGTCATAATCGTTTTTTCTCATCACCTGAATCAAACGAAAAGGGACTTCCAAATCAGGTATATATTATCCGATATTTGTAAACTTCTTCTTAGTATCCCCCCTGATAATAAAATACCCCTTTGATGGCAGGACAAAAGGTTCATGGAGAGACCATATTTTTGTTTATCTATATCTGTCTACACGAAAAAAACTTATAATTTCACCATCTTCAAATCTCCTATAATATTCAATTTTACTTATCAGTCACAATCCCCATGTACGTATAAATGTAACTCCTACTTTTTTCATAAATATAAAAATGGGCGGTTGTAAATCTGATGCGATCTTTAAATTAACAGTATCATGCTGTATGGAGTTGGAACATAGAGTGTTACGATTCAGCTTTCCATGTTAATTTTATATTATTCCTTCCTGCAATTGGGGCAGTATTAAAAGTAACAGTTAAATTAGTTTTATCTGCTGTTACATACTTTATCCCTGCTTCACCTGCATCGTTACTAGCGGCATTTACTTGGAAGAATGAAGGTGTTTCTGTTAGACCATGCGCTATAGTTTTTGTAGTTAACATACCATCACCATTATATGTCAGGGTTCCTTTTTTCGTTTCAAGCCATTTTGACCCGTTCCACCATATAGGAACTTGTAAAGAAGTATCAAAATACATAAAACCGGTACTAATACCTATTGATGGTCTATTACTTGTAGTTCCTTGAGGTGTGAGGTTTAATTTCCAATAAGCTTTAATGTGAAGAGAACGTAAAAATCCTATTTGTCCTGAGTTTTTTACAATAAAAATCGGATTAATACTGCCGTCCAAATATACATCTATTTCTGAATTACCATCATATATTTTGGGGTTATATAACATGATGTTTTTACAAGTTGAATCTGCATGCAAAAGGTAATCCGCATTTTCTGTTGTTCCGGGTTTATAACCCAATAACATAGTACCAGTATTTATATTTACATAATCACAATCAGTTAAAACTAGAGTATTATTACCTTTACCTAGTTTATTTTGAAATTGGGAATTCTCAATACTCACACTTAAACAAGATACAAATTCAGCAGTCGCAATTCCGGTAATATAATCAGTATGACCAAAAGGGTAATTTATTGAATTATGAAAAACAGAATTTTTAAGAACAATACCACTTACTTTTTTGGCATAAATAACAGGGTTTGCATACGTTTTACCGGAAGGTGGTGCAGTTCCAGATGCATGAAATCCACCTGCGTACTCACTGTCGCTGTTTTGAATTACTATGTTGTTCGGAAGATAACTTGAGGCATTTACCCCTCCTTCGATTGTTTTGGTTCCGTCAAAATAGAACCCTCCGCCGTTCCCCCATGAATTGGAATTGTTAAAATAAATATTAACAAACGTTCCTTGTGCATAGTATCCATAACCAAAGAAGTTAGATAGAAAAATGCAGTTGTTATAATATACAGGTCCCGTGCCTGCGGTTGTTGGATCGAATTGAAAGCATGCATGGTCGCCCATATTTGATATTTTTATATCTTCAAATACAGTTATACCAAATGTGCCTTTGGTGTAGATACCATAGTTTTCAGGTATAGCTACAGTAGGTGCTTCTTTTCTTTTTATTGTGAATTTTTGGTACTTCGCACTTCCCCCTTGGTATGGCCTGTTGACCAATTTATTAATCGCAATTTCAAATCCCCATTTATTATGTTCAATATAAAATATAACCCCTTCTTTTGACTGACCAAGCAAGTCAACTAAAGGAGGAACTATAATTGTGTTGCTTAGGAGGTATTTTCCATTTGGAAAATAGACCGAGAGTCTTCCGTTATCAAATGCATAATTTATAGCATCCTGTATTATTTGTGTATCATCACTAGTACCATCACCTTTCGCATTAAACGGAGGTTGACTAACATTTACACCATATTGCCTAATGTGGCTATCAATTTGCTTTGAGATATCAAAAAGGCTTCTTTCTAGCCATACAGGTAATCCTACATCGCTTCCGATTTTAGTCGATGTTTCCGCCAACTTTGTGGTAACAACTGTAGTCTCATCCTTATGGGTGGCATTCTCCTGCAGTTCTTTCAAAGCCTCATATGTTTTATTTTGAAACCAATTTAAATAATCAGCTTGTGGACTTTCCTCTCCTTGCCAACCGACTGCCTTTTTGCTATTAGGAGGCTCAACACCTTGCTTACCCCATATAGGTAGCTTTTTTGAGAATCCCACGATATATTCACCTCTTTATCATATTGAGCTTTTCTTCCTTTAATTAATAATATGCTTTGTATGCACCACCTGTTCCACTGTCATCAGTAGAGTCACACTTCATTTGAACATTTAACTTGAGTATTGAAAAAGAGTTAAAGAAAAAAATCTTGAATATTATGTCAAAGTTGTGTTTGTGTCGGTAAGGGTTTATTGCAAGCTTCAGAAAACAAATATGGAATATTTGAACCGATTACCATAACTGATTCTTATAGCAGTAATAATATAGAAAATTTTGGTTATCTTTCAATTTGAAGTGCTTTATATTAAAATTATTACCTTTTTTATCTTCAGTAGCCTTATCAATATTATGATATTTACTTTACTTCATCCCACATTTGTATAAGTAATGCTAAAGCATAATTGGAAGAAAATTTTTCTCTTCTAAAGCAGAAACATCTGGAACACCGGAATAGGGTCAATCTTAGATGAGGGAAGTTGCTATGCTTTGATAGGTTCAATGGCTGAAATTCGGTTTTCGGCTTTCTTAATGCTTCCGGTTAGCACTCAAACGGGATTATTGTCAAAATTCAAACTCATGAAAGCTTTTTTGTATTTTAGTAACACTCGTACAAAGAGGGTATACCGGTATAAAGAAATCTTTGTGTTTTCAAGGTCAAGCAGTGACATCAAAAAAGTTGAATCGGTTTTGATATGTAATGAAGACAATCCGGATGGTTATCTAGTAATAAGTAAAACAAGAGTGGAAATGGATATGTAAAGTTTCCTTATATCTTTAATTGTAAAAAAATTGATATAGTATATCAATAAAGAGGTAATTTTAACTGGAGCAGAGAGGTAAGTACAACTTATAGGAAGTAGATGAGACGCATTTATGATGAGGAGCTTGATATGTCAGGCCATAAAGTCATTATTCCAGAGAGGTATGTAAGGAATAAATTTTCAGAAATTTCTCAATTTTGGTGTCTAAATATAATACTTTGTTTTTAAAATATTTGCAGATGAAAATTCAAAAATAATTTTATATCATTTAAAGAATCGAAGATATAGATTAATACTCATTGTTTTTAGGGTGAATGCTTCTAACTGTAGCAACAAGTAGTGAATAGGGTAAAAGCAGTTAAAGAAATATAATATTCGATTTCTTTGCACAACGCATGCTAGAGAGCTTATGAATGTTAAAAGTAAAAAAGAAAAAAAGGAGATGTTATCGTAAATTCTCCTTTTTAACGAGAGGTACATTTCCGAATCTCGATAAATTGTCGCATTTCCTCTTTCGATATACCTGATCCCATAACATCCTGCATAATTTCCAGCCACTCTTCATCCATGCTCTTGTCTGGTTGTTCATATAGCAGAGCATCAACCTTTATACAAAGGATTCTGGCGATTTTTTCCAAAACTAAAATAGTAGGGTTTGTTTGAAGGTTTCTTTCCAGTGAGCTTATATAGGATTTGGCAACGCCGGATTTTGCGGAGAGTTCACTAATTGACATTTTCCTTTCTTCCCTAAGCGACTTAACCCGATAACCTATCATATAGACCACACCTAACCATATATGAAATTAAAATATATTGATTTAAACTATCATTTTAAGTTTACACAGTTTTCATTCATTTTTAATGATAACTAGGCACTAAAATACTTATCTTATTTTTATATAGTAACGGATTTTCTTTTTTTGGTAGGCATTTAGTTAGGAGAAGTTTATATCAAATATTATAAAATGGGTCAATAACTAACAAAAATAGGTTGGTGTATACTTAGAATTATTGAAACTTAAGTAAAAAATATTTTGGAAAATGGGTTATAAATATGAGTTTAATGCAATATTTAAAAATTAGAAATTTTTCCTTTATATTGCCATTTTCTTTTTTGTGAAATTACTTGGCATTTGAAAGGTGGTTTGTAAGTTTTATGTAAATTCCCTTGAAAATACATAAATATAGGTAATATTATGGTATAATACAATAGGTCATTTTTAACATATCAGGAGGATGAAATGGAAGAAACTATTAGTATTCAAGATATTTTTAAAACATTAAAGAAGCGTTGGAAGCTGATCATGCTGCTGACATTAATTGCCGCTTTGATCAGCGGATCAATTTCTTATTTCTTATTAACACCCGTTTATCAATCTTCAACACAGATCCTGGTTAATCAGAAACAATCGGAAAACCAATTGGATTCGACTCAAATCCGATCTAATATCGATATGATCAATACATACAGTGTGATCATAAAAAGTCCTGCCATTTTGGAGAAGGTCATTGAGAAGCTTGAACTAGACCAAAGCGTAGATCAACTTAGCGAGAAAATCACGATTAACAGCCAACAAAATTCGCAGGTTTTCTCATTAACGGTTCAAGATACTAATCCGGCCAAGGCAGTTGAAATTGCCAATACGGTTTCTTCAATTTTCCAAAAGGAAATCAAGGATATTATGAAAGTCGACAATGTTAGCATACTTGCGAAGGCAGAAGTAAAGGATAATCCTGCTCCTGTAAAACCTAATCCAGTATTGAATATCGCTATTGCGGTGGTAGTTGGTTTGATGGCTGGAATAGGCTTGGCATTCCTACTAGAGTATATGGATAATACGATTAGAGACGAGAAGGATATTGAGACACTCCTTGACTTGCCATTACTTGGAGCTATTCAAAAAATATCGCAACATAAATAAAGAACTTCAGTGACATTAAGAAAGGAAGTGGGATTTTTGAGAAGTAAAGATGAAAAACAAGTAAATTTAATTGCGCAGACTAATCCTAAATCGCCTATTACTGAACAATATCGATTAATTAGGACAAACATACAATTCTCTTCAGTGGATAAAGAAATCAAAACCATTGTGATTACTTCATCGGAGCCTAATGATGGCAAATCGACGACAGCTGCCAACCTAGCGATTGTGCTTGCTCAAGAAGAGAAAAAAGTATTACTTGTGGATGCAGACTTAAGGAAACCATCGATTCATTATGCTTTTAACCTTAGTAATATACATGGACTTACTAGCGTATTGACAAAGAAAATGGACTTAAGAAAAACTATCTTGAATTCAAATGTTTCAAATTTAGACATTTTAACAAGTGGGCCGATACCACCTAATCCTTCAGAGTTATTAAATTCAAAAGCGATAGAAACAGCCATTGATGAACTGAAAGAAATCTATGATTATATCATTTTTGATACACCGCCCGTTCTAGTAGTCCCTGACTCACAGATTGTAGCCAATAAATGTGATGGCGTGATTATGGTAGTGTCGAGCGGCAAGACAAACAAACAAAGCGCAGTAAAAGCAAAGGAGCTTTTATTGAAAGCTAACACATCCTTGCTTGGAGTCGTTTTAAATGGCGTTGAAATGGATAACAGCAATTATTACTATTATAAATCTTAAATGAAATAAGACAAAATTCGACAAAATAACACCCTGTTTAATGGCAGTTTTATATGCTACGATTATTCAGGGTATTAATTCCTATCTGTTTTCTTAGTGATTAAGCCTATTATCCCAATTTGTTAAAAGGAAGTGTGTGAAATTTGATTGACATACATTGTCACATTCTCCCAGGAGTTGATGATGGATCCGCGGACATGAAGGAAAGCTTGAGCATGGCAAAGAAAGCGGTAGAAGCAGGAATCACCCATATATTTGCCACGCCACATCATTTAAATGAGAAATATGTAAATGTTAAGAGTAACATCATTGACCGTGCAGTGCGGTTAAATGAGAGTTTACAACAAAACAATATTCCTCTTATCATCCATCCTGGACAAGAAGTAAGAATACACCGAGACATATTTACTTCACTTGAAAACGAAGAAATCCTAACGTTAGACGATAATGGTACATATTTGCTGCTAGAGCTTCCATCGGGAAGGGTTCCTACATACACACAAGATGTAATTTATGAGCTGTTGCTGAAAGGAATCACACCGATTATCGTACATCCGGAGAGAAATAAGGAATTGATTGAAAATCATAAACTATTATTTGAATTGGCCCAGGAAGGCGCATTAACTCAACTTACCTCTGGCAGTATCATCGGGAACTTCGGTAAAAGTATCCAATCATTTTCGAAAAAGATAATCGAACATAATCTGGCTCATTTTATTGCAACAGATGCACATAACAGAGGCTCAAGAGGATTCACGTTACAACAAGCATATGAAACAATTACAAAAGTATATGGGATAGAACGTACATTTTATTTCAAAGAAAACGCTGAACAACTATTAAAGGATCAAAGCCCTGCTGTTGAAAAGCCCGTGCCATTCAAAAAGAAAGTTTTAGGAATCTTTTAGAATGATAGATAATTATAAAACGCTTTCATCATTATAATATAAGTTTTACCTATGTAAAACTATATGGATTTGAGTCAATATTTTGGACACGAAAAAGTTAAATCTTAAGCTGCATTTCTAATTTGGTCTTCAAATGCTTGTGGAGTTTTATATCCTAAGCTGCTGTGAATTCTTTTTCGGTTATACCAACCTTCAATAAATTGGAATATCGCTAATGTAGCTGTTTGGTAGTCTAGATACTAGACGTGGTTGACTTCTTCCTTTTTTAATATCGCATGAAAGGATTCAATACAGGCATTATCATACGGGCAACCTTTCTGACTAAAGGATTGCTTAATATGATGGTTTTGGATATGTTTAGTAAACTCACTGCTTGTATATTGTAAGCCAAGGTCCGTATGAAGAACTAAGCCCTTCGAGGGCTTTTGTGAAAAGTGAACGTTATTGAAAGCTTTTATGACCAGTTCTGTCGTCATAGAACGTGAAAAGGAAAACCCTACTACTTTTTCTTAGAATGAAGATCCAATACAGAAGCTATATAACACCATCCGTCTTTTAACGTGTGGATATACGTAATATCAGCTACCCATTTCTCATTAATGGTCTGGGTGGTAAAGTCTCGTTTAAGCAAATTATTTAACTGAATAACCTTTTCTTTAGATGGATAAGGACGGTATTTTTTCTTCGTGATAGAACGAATACTCGCCTTGCTTTCTAGGTAAATGAGATGAATTTGCTTCATTAGTCTTTGTTTTCCTGTTCGCGTTGGATACGATAAGTTGAAGAGAATGATAATGGCTGCTTCTTGGGATTTCTAGTATTTCACACATCTTCTGTACGGGATATAAATTCTTATGTTCCTCGATAAATTCGGTAAGATCTGTCTCGGTTACTTTTTTGCGAATATGGCCATAGCCTTTTTAAGATTTCAACTTCCTACTTTAACCGAAGGTTTTCCTTCTGTATGGCGGCTAATTCCTTCGGGGTCATGGACTCTTCCCCTAAACTGATAGGGGTAAATTCTTTAACTCATTTATAATTTGTTACTTCTGATACACCATATTCACTACTTAATTCTCTTACTGAATTACCCGAGTGATAAAGATCTACAATGGTCTTCTTGAATTCATTATTATATTTCTTCCCTGTATTCTTACGTTCCAATACGAACACATCCTCTCAAAAGTCATTGTAAGGACTTAACTAAAATGTGTCCATGAAACTATACTAACTCCAATATATTGTTTTTTTTTTTGAATAAATTAGCTAGAAAGGGCTGATATCTAAATGAAAAAAGTACGTAAAGCAATAATACCAGCAGCAGGACTAGGAACAAGATTCTTACCAGCTACTAAAGCTATGCCAAAGGAAATGCTTCCAATAGTAGATAAACCGACGATTCAATATATTATTGAAGAGGCTGTAGCATCTGGAATCGAGGATATTATTATTGTTACCGGAAAAGGGAAACGAGCAATTGAAGATCACTTCGATAACGCGTTTGAGCTGGAAAACAATTTAATGGAGAAAAATAAATTTGAATTATTGGAGAAAGTCCAAGCACCTTCCAAAGTAGATATTCACTATATCAGACAGAAAGATCCAAAGGGATTAGGCCATGCGGTTTGGTGTGCAAGAAAATTCATTGGTAATGAACCATTTGCCGTATTGTTAGGTGATGATATCGTCCAAGCAGAAACACCTTGCTTAAAACAGTTAATGAATGAATATGATAAAACCTTATCTTCTGTCATCGGTGTACAAACAGTTCCTGAAGAAGAAACTCATCGTTATGGAATTGTCGATCCAAGTAACCAAAATGGGCGACGCTATGAAGTAACTAACTTTGTCGAAAAGCCTGCAAAGGGTACAACTCCATCCAACTTGGCAATCATGGGCAGATACATTTTTACACCTGAAATATTTATGTTCTTGGAAAAACAAGAACTAGGAGCAGGCGGAGAAATTCAGCTGACTGATGCGATTCAAAAATTAAATGAAATTCAACGAGTATTTGCTTATGATTTTGAGGGAAAACGATTTGACGTAGGGGAGAAGCTAGGATTTATCCAAACGACAATTGAGTTTGCTTTGAATGATATAACTCTAAAAAATGATGTTTTAGAGTTTATAGAGAACCTACTAGAAAAACAAAAGATATAAGAATAATAAGAGTAAGGGAGGAGCCAATTTGAAAGCTGTAGCAGTTGAGCAGAGCGTGGCATCATCGAAACATTTATTAACCGCTGAACAAGTAAATTCTAATTTAAGCTATTTAAGAATGAAAAGATTGATAGACATAATTGGATCACTATTTGGACTTGTTTTTCTGTCACCCATTTTTTTGATCGTAGCTATTTTAATAAAAATAGAAGACCCAAAAGGACCTGTGTTTTTTAAGCAAATTCGAATTGGAAAAGATGAATCTGAGTTTCATATGTATAAATTCCGATCGATGGTCTCAGATGCGGAAGAGCGGTTAAAAGAGTTATTAGTATTAAATGAAGCTTCAGGGGCAATGTTTAAGATGAAGGATGATCCTAGAATTACAAGAATCGGGAAATTTATTCGGAGAACAAGTATTGATGAATTACCACAGCTATGGAACGTATTTAAAGGAGAAATGAGCCTGGTAGGACCAAGACCCCCGGTTCTGCGTGAAGTAGATGAATATTCTTCATATGATAAACAGAGATTGCTTGTTACCCCAGGATGTACTGGATTATGGCAAGTTAGTGGAAGAAGCAATCTCCCTTTTAACATGATGGTTGAGCTTGACCTTAAATATATAGAGCAACGTACCATATATTTTGATATGAAAATTATTTTTAAAACATTATTTGTTTTATTTGGTTCTAAAGGTGCCTATTAAGAGTATAAGTAAATCTATGGATTGGATGGGAATTAAACACCACTTTCTTTAATTTGGTTCAATATATAGAAGTAGAATGAAAAATTGTAGGCTTGAAATTTATTATATTAAGCTTATTTGACAGATGTAAAAGTGAGTTTAAAATATACTTGCTCTTTATGTAAAGCATAAGAATTTAATTATAAAAGGTGGTCTGGTAATTGAAAAACATACTCTTACTCTGCGAAGCATATGGTGGTGGTGTTAAAACTTATATTGATGCTATCACTTTAAATGAAGAGCGGTTTCCTAAGTGTCAATTTAATGTTCTTGTTAGTTCAAAACGTAATGAAACCGGGTCAAAAATCAATAGGGACTTTATTATCGATGACAATTTATCGTTTGGTAAATCACCACTTAAATTAATAAGAGCGATAAATAAAATTCATAGTGTGGTTAAAAAAAATAATATTAATATTATCCATTCTAATAGTACATTTTCTGGACTTCTTATTTATATCTATTCTTTCTTTAATCGCCGAATCACATTTATTTATACGCCTCATGGGTATTACTCACTTAAATCTATGAATAAGTTTAAAAAAAAAATTATAAGATTTGTTGAGAAAAAAATAAATCATGTTTCTCATAATGTGATTCATGTTTCCAATAGTGAGGAAAATGAAGCTATTAAACATCAGATTGTATCCGAAGAAAAATCTATGGTTATATTTAATGGAGTAGAGGATCCCGATAGGGATTATAATAAGAAAAATCTAAAAGAAACATTTAAAATTGTTAATTTGGCTAGAGTAGATGATCAAAAAAATCCCTTTGAATTTATTGAAATTGCTAAACAAATTATTGATGAGGGTGTAAATGTAGAATTTATATGGGCAGGTAATGGTGAATTTTTAGAAGATGCAAGAAAAAAAATCAAAGAATATAATATGGAAGAAAAAATAAGATTCATTGGGTTTTCCAATCAGAAAAATGATATCTTATCTCAAGCTGATTTATATTTTTCCACTTCATACTACGAAGGCTTACCGTTTTCAGTAGTAGAAGCAATGTCTTATAAATTACCACTTATTTTAAGTAATATTGTAGGCCATAGCGATTTGGTAGATCAAGAAAAAAATGGAATTTTATTCGAGCTAAATGATAGGACATCGGTTATCCACTTTATACAAAGTATGATTAGTGATAGAGAGAAGTGGAATTATCTATCCAGTAATTCATATGAACGCTATAAAAAACATTTTAGTTTAGACATAATGCTACAAAGTTTGTCGGAAGTCTATGAAAATGATGAGCATAAATATTAATTTTGTAAGGGTCTTTACTTTCTACTTTACAAATTAAAATAAAATGCAAATGATAAGATTAAAAACATAGTTTGAAAATAGTAAAATCAAATATTTATTGTCCCTCGTAATATAAAGGGACTTTTTTTAAAAGTCCCTTTATAATAAATACTTTAGTAACTAATAACATGGATGTTGTTAGTTTTCCACTTACAATAAAATTTTTTGATGATCCATTAAGGAGTCAAATATGTTCATATATATTATTTTAGGAATTGTTCTTTTGTTCTTTTGGTTATTTAATTTACCCTTCTTGACAGTAAAACGAGGAGAGATTGTTTATATAAAATGCATAAATTGGCTATTTATTTCTTGCGTATTTATATTTTTGTTTTTTTTATCTTATATGAGGGGAATCAATGTAGGGACAGACTATTACCTTTATTATAATTTTTTCAATAAATTAATGTACAAAGAGTATTTTGACCTAGGCATAAGATCTATTTATGATATAGCAAATTATTTTAATGATTTTAGAATAATAACATTAATTGCAACTTTAGTTTTCTTATTGATCTTTTATTATTTACAAAATAAATATTCATATTCAGTTGCTAATTTTATATACATGTTCGTAATCTCTTTCCTGTTTTTCTTCTTTTTAAATGGACTTCGTCAAGCAATAGCAATAGCAATACTATGGATTGGTTTATTATCATTATCTGAAAATAAAAATACTAAAAGAGAAATGTTTTTCTTTTTTTTAATTGTAGTTATTGCTGCGCAATTTCATATAAGTGCTGTAATGGGATTCTTCTTTTTAGTAGTTAAAAAATTAAAAATTAATGCCAGAACATTAACTATTGGATTTTTGGTAGTAACTTTCAGTTTCTTTACAGATATCTTAAAAGATTTTATTGGAAGTTTACTAATGAATATAGAATTTTATACAGAGAAATATTCTTACGATACAGACTTTTTCTTTAGAGTAAATAAAGAAAAAGGTATTATCCAGTTCATCCCGATATTAATGCAGTTTAGCTTCTTTTTTGTTTGGTTAAAGTGGAAGAAATTAAAGGGGATAAAAGGTAACTATATTATTGAAAATTATTATTATTTGTATTTATTATTTTATGCTGCTTCGGGAATTGAGGCAATAGACAGATTTCAGTTATATCTCTACCCTTCTATTGTGTTCTTTTATGATATGGTCCTCTTTTTAATAATTAAAAGTTGTAATACTAAAAAAGAGCTTTTACTTGCATGGGGTTCTTCTGCTATAATTGTCTTTTTTTGGTTAGCATATTATTTACTTCGAATTTTTCAAAATACTAATGGTATAGTTCCATATTCATTCTGGTCTATGTAGTGAATAAAGAAAAGGAAAAAGTGTATATAGATTAGTTTGTCGGAGGTAGAAATATTTAAAAGGATTTTTTCTGAAAGTACTTAGAAAAAAACTTCTCTAAAAAGTTATTAACCTAATAATACAATTGATTGAAGTGGAGAAACTTACTTTATGAATTCAGAATAAGGAATGCTTTTCTAAATCATATAAATATTATAGAAAAAAGTTTATTATGCAAAAGATAAATTTTATTAGACTTAATGATTGAAGAGTAAGTAACTAAAGTATATAAATTCACATTAAAAGGATGTATATATTATGAAAGAGTTTTCTCCAACTTCTGTAATAGTACCTTGTTATAATAGTTCTAAAACAATTGGAAGAGCATTAAATTCAATATTAAATCAAACGATGTCTGTTAAAGAAGTTATTATAATTGATGACAATAGTAAAGATAATACAGGAGTAAATGTATTAGAATACAAAGAATTATTTAAAATTAACAATATTAATTTTAAGGTGATTACAAATAAAAATAATAAAGGGGCTGGATATAGTAGAACTATTGGAATCAAAGAAGCTAAAAATAAATATATTGCATTTTTGGATTCTGATGATATATGGCATCCTCAAAGGATAGAAATACAAACAAATATAATGGAACAAAATAGGGATATCTTTATTATTGGTGGTTATCAGAAAGTATTAAACTATGATGATCCTAATGAAGTTAGTTCTTATCTAAATAGTGAAATTTGTGATGTTAAGTTTAAATACATTAATAAGAAAAAGGCTTTATTTAAGAGTCCAACACAAACATCTGTTGTGTTTACAAGAAATGATACTTTTTTAATTTTTGAAAATGGAAAAAGGTATTCAGAAGATTTTCTTTTATGGCTAAATATACTTTTTAAAGGACATAAAATGATCCAAGTTGATAATTATTTAGCTGCATCATTTAAGGCTAATTTTGGTGAAAGTGGACTTAGTTCTAACCTTTTATTAATGGAGAAAAATGAAATAGACTCTATCTTAAGGATAAGAAAAATGTATAAAAAAGGTATAGGAGATGAACTCATATTCATGGGGGCGATTAACTTTAGCCTTTTAAAATTCCTAAGAAGAATAATTATTGTTTTATCTAAAAAAAAATAAACATTATAAGGGTAAATTAAATAAATACGATTAGGCATGGAGTGTAAGGAAAAGAAAATAACTTTAAAAGTGATGTGGCATTTGATATGAAAAAAATATTAGTATTGGGATACTTAAATAAGAATTTGGGTGACGATTTGTTTTTTAAAATCTTATTTGAGAGATATAAAAAAGTGGAATGGTATTTTGTAGATGTAGATGAACAACACATTTCTCCTTTTATAAATTTAAATGTAAACTCAATCTCTAATAAAGATTTTCTATTGAGTTTTTACAAGTATGATGGCCTTGTTAATATAGGTGGTTCTATTTTTATACAAAATAAAAGATGGTTACTTCAATTTATAAAAAGATTATATTATACAATCCCATTAAAATTATTAAGAAAAAAAGTAATAATAATTGGTGCTAATTTCGGACCTTTTAAAGGCAAACTATTTAAAAATATATATGCTTCTTATTTTAAACTCATAGATTTTGTCTCTTTCCGAGATAAAAAAAGTTTTCTTTTATTTAAGGGAAATAAAAAAGTAAATAAGGCATCAGATATTGTTTTTTCCTTGAAAATTAAAAAGAATAATAACATTAAAAATGTAATTGGAATATCATTAATGGACTTTAGTTGGCGTGAAGGTTCAAAAGAAAATCATGATAATTATTTAAAGTCTATGATTAATTTGACGGATTGGCTCTTAAAGAGAGATTATAGTGTGAAACTCTTTTCTTTTTGCGAAAATGAGGGTGATCATGCTATTTCAAGGATTCTAATAGATAAATTTAAGGATAAAAATATTTCCTCGATAGACTATAATGGTGACATAGATAGGTTTCTTGAAGAGTATTCGATGGTAAGTGGGCATGTATGTTTGAGATTCCATTCGGTTATTCTCTCTATACTACTAAGTATTCCTTTCTATCCAATAATTTATAGTGGGAAGACTTTAAATCTTCTAGAGGACTTATATAGTGATACAGATTTTGTTAATGTAAAAGAAATCCATAAATTAAATCCAGAAAATATAATGGAAAACTTATTTCTAAAAGATATTAATTTAGAAGGAATAATTAAAGACTCGAATAATCATTTCAAACTACTTGATAATTTCTTAGGAGAAAAAAGAATTGGAGAAAAATAATCTTACTTCACAATTTCTAATGACAATATGTAGCACCTTATTACTTCAATTTTTTCTCCTTTATCAGAATGTAATAGCTGCTTCAAATTTTGGAATTAGTTATAAAATGGATGCATATAATATTTCCTTTAATATAACAACCTTCATTTTTAGCTTTTTTGCTGTTTCAGTCACTACAATTTTAGTTCCAGCATTAATAAAGGACAACAATTCAAAAGGAGTAAATACTTTCATTACAGTATTTGGTGTTTTGGTTTTGTTTGTTGTTCTTTTAATTGTTGTAGGAGGTAATAAGGTAACACATATTTTTGGACAGAACACTCTCGTGAGCACTTTACTAATTATATTATCCTGTGGATATTTATTTAGAGCATTCACAGGAATTTTTATAGCCATTTTTCAAGTGAATCATAGTTTTGTCCTTCCTAAAATGGTACAGGCAGGATCTGCTATGGTAGTTGTATTATTTTTAATCATAAAAGAAGACCAAAGTATTATATACTATAGCATTGTAATATCGTTTGGTTTTTTTATGGAATTTATTTTACAGGTAGTCTTCTTGAAAATTAAAAAAATAAAATATTCTTATAAGATAACATTTGATTTAAAAAATAATGAATTTAAAAATATGGTTATTAATTTTTTTCCGCTTTTTTTTAGTACCGCTTTATTTCAAGTCACTATATTAATAAATATTTTTATTGCAACAAAATTAGGAACAGGAAGTGTTTCACTCTTGACATATAGCACTCAGTTATATGGCATGGTTAATTCTCTATTAGTTGTCAACTTGCTTGCTATAATGTTTCCAAAATTGGTCAGATTAATTTCAAATAATAAAAAAGAGTCAAAAAAAACGTTAGAAAAATATATTATACTTTTAATAACAATAATGATTTATATTTTAACTGAATTTATTATACATGGTCGAGATATGATTGCAATTTTGTTTGAAAGAGGTTTATTTGATACCAACGTAACTAATTCCGTGTACAACCTTTCGTTACTATATTTTATTCTTTTACCTATAGGAGCGGTAAGAGATTTATTTTATAGATACTTTTACGGAGATAATGATACTAAAACTCCATTCAGAAATAGTATTTTAATTTCTATTATTAACATTTTTCTTAGTATAATTTTGTCAGTTTACTTTGGAATCTTTGGTATTGTTCTAGGTACCGTTTTATCTGGAACGCTATCAATGTTCCTTATTTATTTAAGGTTTAGGAAAAAGTATAACGTGCAATTAAATGTTAAAGGAATCATAATCGAATTATTAAAACTACTTTTTGCTATGGTTATTGTGGGCTTATTAATGAAACAATTATTAATGTTAGAATTAGAGAACTTATTGCTAATTCCTATATCTACCATTATCTTCTTTTTAACCCTCTATCTTCTAAAAGGCAAGGTATTTAGTATAAGAATATAATATTTGGAATTTTCACTCTTGCTTTTGTTACTCTACAATGCTCCTTAATCTAGTTAAATAATGGAAATTACTAATATATTTGTGCCCAAATGTTTCATAAAGCGTATTTTAATAATTGGATAAGTCAATTCTTGACCTTGAAATTGAAAGTTATTTGGAGATTTTCTTCAAGAGTTTTTCCCATAAGAGCTAGATCTCCACGAAATATGAAAATACATATGTAAATGTATTTTTCGAAATAAATAATTTTACTAGTGTAGTTTAAGGGGGGGTATTGTGGATCGTAGAAACTTCTTAATGGAATCGATGTTTTGGTTAGTATCTTTTATTTTGGGATATACATCTAGAAGTTTAAAAGTGGATTCGACCACGGTTATGGATAGCGATAGAAGTTCAGATGAAATAAATGAAATGTCAAAGAAAAATAGCGATTTTATAGATGTAGTTGATGACTTTAATGCTGACCCAACAGGTGTAAAAGACAGTACAATAGCTATCCAAAACGCTTTAAATAGTGCTAAATTACTTGTAATAAATAATAGTTTTACAAAGTTGGCTCAAGTTATCTTTCCTGCTGGAAGGTATAAAATTAAATCTCAAATAATAGGTTCACAGTTCGTCAAAATAAAAGCGGTAGGTTTGGTTATATTTGAAACTAGTGTTTATAATGATGCAGCATTTTGGTTTAGTCCATTAAAAGATGATCCCACATATACAACTCTTATTAAAAAGCAGCAATGGTTTAGAGCACCCTTTATAAATGGAATTGATGGTGGTTTTATTTTTGTTAACAAACTAAATAAAAAAACATCTAATTCAACTGCAATAGAGTTTGGTTCTAGAACAGATTTATCTGGAAAGCCGTTTGCTCGTTATTCTGCTTGTGATATTGCAGTTGAGAATTATAATATAGGTTTTAAATTTAATCATTTCAATAACTATATTTCATCCTTTGAACGCGTTCATTTAGAAGGAAATAATATTAATGTCAGTTTTGGAGTAGATGACCAAAACGTAGTTAATTCTGGTGAGAATATACACTTTTCTGATTCTATTTTTGCTGGGGCTGATTCAGCTTTTGAGTGGCTTAGTGATGGTTTTGATTTAAGGCTTGTTAACTGTTCTACTGACTTTTTACAACGAGTATTCTATATGAAACGTGGTTGGAGAAACATTACATTTTTCGGTGGGCATATTGAAGCGATTGGAACCAGATATCACGACAATATTATGAAAGGAGGTATTGCAGTCTATGATGTTACCAATACTAAAGATGAGATAGTTCATCTTTCTATTATTGGTACGTCTGCTTTACTAAGAAGATTTTCTATGTTCCGTTGTTCAATATCTTCAAAACTAAGGATTTCTTTAGATAACTTTCAATATAGAAGTACTGACTTGGAAACAAATGCTAGCGTGGCGTGGTTAGCTGATGATGAAGTTATAGTTGATAAAAAGAATATTTTCTTTCAGGGTGAAGGTATCTTACCTTCAAGACAGGTTAATGAAATTGCAAACTCTACGTTTAAAAATGATACAAATACTTCTGGATCTGACATGATTTCATCACCACCTGTTGGATATTCACTATCTAGGAAGTACTCTGTTTCAAATAAAGTGGTATCAACTGTAGGTTATAATCATGGAAAAGCAGTTGAATTTATCTCTTATAACAAATTAGCATATGTTAAACTAACTACTACTGAATTTAGAAATGTAAAAGCTGGTCAGACAGTTATTGCCTCATGTGCTTTAATGACAAAAGATGTTACAAAAGCCAATATTAAAGTTAGGATTATCTTTTATGATAGTGATGATAGGTTACTATATTCAAGTAAGTTAGAGATTATAAACAAAGGGTTCAAAAATGGAATATGGAACTATCCTATTAGACCACATATTGAAGTTGCACCACCAGGATGTGCAAAATATAAAGTTGAGTTTGTATTAGGAAATTGTAATGGCGTTTTTGGATATATGTCAGGATTATTCTCGACTGTGTGTGAATAATATAAACAAGGTATGATAATAATTTTTTAAATTAGAATAAATTCTCTGGTACTCCTCCTTGTAAAGTATATATTTAACAGAATATATTTATATATCTTTAAAGTTATACAAAGGAAAAAAGTTCTTTGTTTATCAGTTCTATTTAAAACTTATGGTGATTAGATAGTTTTAATAATTTTCTAACTAAGGAGAAGTTATGAAAACAAAACACAGTCTCGATTTGTCCTTTCTTTCAAATGAAATAAAATTATTACTTGAACTAATGAAAGTGGAAGAGAAAAAATCATTTGATAATGTATTGATAAGGGATATTAATTGGAATCATTTTCTCCAATTAGCAATGTATCATCGTGTGTATCCATTGATTTACCACACATTAATTAGGAGTGATGAAAAGAACATTCCTAAATACGTTATTCAAACATTAAAACAAGAATACAAAAAAAATACTTTTCAAATGCTGCATTTAAGTGGAGAAATGGAACTTTTAAGTGAATTATTTACCGATAATAAAATTCCTATCCTTTTTTTAAAAGGGCCGATAATTGCTTCAGATCTTTATGGCGACATTTCATTAAGAACCTCTAAGGACTTAGATATTTTAATACCTATAACAAAATTAGAATATGCTGAAGAACTACTTTTAAATTTTGGCTATAAAAGAGAGGAGGAGACCTCTTTATTAAATGAGCTGAAATGGAGAGGACACCACATAACATATATCCATACCCAAAAGAATATCGAACTCGAAATTCATTGGAGACTACACCCAATTCCTTCGAAAGAACCATCCTTTAACGAATTATGGGACCAAAGAAGAGTGAGTAAAACAAGTTATCCAATCTATTTTTTAGGGGAAGAGCATTTGTTTTTATATCTTGTATCTCATGGTGCTCGGCATGGTTGGTTCCGCCTACGGTGGTTGAAAGATATCGACCAGATGTTAAGTAGAGATTTCAATATAGTTAATGCTAATATCCTTATGAAAACGTACGAGAGTCAACATATGGTAGGGCAAGCTCTTATTTTAGTTTCAGAGCTACTAAAAACTCCTCTCAATGAGGATATGAAGATAATAACAGAAGGAAGTCTGCCAAGAAAATTGGCAGACAGTGCATTATACTTCATCAAAGAAATGGAGCCTTTACATATTCTCGCTTCAACTAATAAATTTAGACGTTATCTTTTTTTATTAAAGCCATCAATTGTGCAAAAGGTTATCCATTTTATAATATTGTTTTATCCTAGCTCTAGTGATGTCAAGACCTTGAGATTGCCTAAGTATCTCAACTTCCTGTATTTTCCACTGCGTCCTTTTTTGTCCATATGTAGAATGGTAAGGAAAACCCCTTAGGAAGTCTATTCAGTGAAAGAAGTAAGAAATTAAAAAGTCCTCAAAAATTAGAAAATTTATAAGCTTGGATAACTATTTCAAAAAAGATTCCCATAGTAAAATGGAGGCCTCCATTGACTTCTCATTCATATATGACTTGGTGAAAGATATGTATTCAGAGGTAGGACGCCCAAGTATTGATCCAGTTATTTTGGTTAAACTTGCATTCATTCGATATACCTTCGGTATTCGTTACATGCGTAAAACAATTGAAGAAGTTGAAACAAATATGGCTCACCGTTGGTTTATAGGTTACGGTTTCCACGATAAAGTGCCTCACTTCTCAACATTCGGCAAAAATTATGAACGACGCTTTAAAGATACTGACCTGTTTGAACAGATTTTCTATCGCATCTTAATGACAGCTTCCGAAAGAAAGTTAATAAGTGCAAAGCATGTATTCGTTGATTCCACTCATGTGAAAGCCAGTGCAAATAAGCGAAAGTTCGTAAAGAAAGTCGTTCGCAAGGAAACACGAGCGTATCAAGAACGACTTCAAGAAGAAATAAATCAAGATCGTGAAAACCATGGAAAGATACCTCTTCCACCAGATAAATTTGATATGGAAGAAACCCAAAGAGATTAAAGAAAGTACAACAGATCCTGAGAGTGGTTACTATGTGAAAGATGAACGGACAAAACAGTTTGCCAATTCATTTCACACGGCTGTAGACCTCAACGGTTTTGTGCTAGGGACGTTTATCACTTGGAAATACGCATGATAGCCATATGTTAGAGCCACTGGTTGAACAAGTGATTGGGAAAGTTGGAAAGCCTGAAGCCATTTTTGCCACAGATGCAGCTTATAAAACTCCAGTCATTACAAGCTACCTTTTTGACAAAGAAATCATACCGGCTTTACCCTATACACGGCCTCGAACAAAAGAAGGATTATTCCGCAAACATGAGTATGTTTACGATGAGCATTTTGATTGTTACCTTTGCCCATCGGGCGAGATTTTTAAGTGCTCAACAACGAATAAAGAGGGCTATTGCGAGTACAAAGCACCAAAACACATTTGTAAGATATGTCCATTTTTTATCACAGTGCACAGAAAGCAAAGACCACAAATTGGTGACGCGCCATATCTGGCAAGAAAATATGGAAGAATCAGATCACCTGCGTCATCATCAAGATGTAAAACCTATCTATGCGAAACGCAAGGAAACGATTGAGCGTGTATTCGCAGATGCAAAAGAAAAGCATGGTATGCGTTGGACTACTTTAAGGGGACTTAAAAAATTGTCGATACAGGCGATGCTTACTTTCGTTGCCGTGAATTTAAAGAAGATGACCAATTGGACATGGCAAGGTCCAAAAATGGCCTAACATAGAGGCTCGTAGAGACCCAAGCTCTTAATCTTGAGTAAAATTCCAAGAAAATATCAAAAGGGGTTCGGAATTAAAACATTCCTAACCCCTTTTGTCTACAAACTGAAGGAACTACTTGAGTAGTTTCTTCTATTTAGCAAGTTGTTTCAGATTTACTCGAGTTCGAAAAGTTTATATCGATAAGTTCGTTATTATATACTTCTGATTGAACTCTTACCTTTAAGGACTAACGGATTCTCTTAAATGAAAGTATTAAACTATATTGTTCCTATGGAGAAATCCAATGTAGAAGTAGAAATAAACTAAATTACTTTGATCAAAAAAACGATTATATTTCAAATTTGAAACAGGGTAATCAAATAGTTCCAGACATAAAATATCAATTAAAAATTGGAAGATTCCTTAACACTTTATAGGACTTTTTATTCAGGTGGAAAAGTTATTGACATAGGAATAAATAGGTGGTATTTTTAACTTATGAAATTCGTTATTAAGAACATGATATTTGTAAAAAGGAACTGCAGAAGTTAAACAGGGAAAACGTTCCATAAAAGATAGTGAATTAGAAAAAAATTAAATTGATGTACAATGTCTGAATTTTTCCTTTTGAATGAAACAATTAAACATTTGTTATTAAACTATAGTGAGATCTTATTAAATAGATAAATTACTAGAAAGTAAAGACCTAAAGACATCATCTTAAAGTAACCTCATGTTATAGGTTAACGAAGAAAGGAGGAATATTTATGCCTCTATTTCTAATGAAAGAAATATGGACACCTTTAAAATTAGTTGGGGTGAGGTTTTTCAAGTCAGATGATAGAAGTATTTTCATCAAGGTTTTTAACCAACATCGAAGGAAAATCATGTAATTTATTTACATAACAAAACAAGCAGGGGGAAAACATGAGTGCTATTGCCGGTATTTATCATTTTAATGAAGAGTCTATAAATCTTCAACAATGCCATAATTTGATGTCGGCTTTACAAAAGTACCCTGCTGATTCGATCCAAATGTGGCATTCGGAAAAGATTTTCCTTGGTTGTCATGCTCAATGGATCACGCCGGAATCTGTTGGAGAGCAGCTCCCATTTTATGATTTTGAAAGGCAATGTACCATTACTGCTGATGCAATTATAGATAATCGTGATGAGTTATTTGAGAGGTTACAAGTTAAGTCATCCGCTCAAAAGGACATGACGGATAGTGAACTGATTCTCCTTTCCTACTATAAGTGGGAGGAAGATGCGCCCAAATTTTTAGTAGGGGATTTTGCTTTTGTCATTTGGGACGAAAAGAAACAGAAGTTGTTTGGGGCAAGGGATTTTTCAGGGAGCAGGACTCTTTATTATCACCAAAACTATCAGAAGTTTGCATTTTGCACGACTATGGATCCACTTTTGTCATTACCTTTTATTGAAAAAAAGTTGAATGAGCAGTGGCTTGCTGAGTATTTGGCAGTATCGGGAATGATTGATGCAGTAGATTCTTCATTAACGCCGTATACAACCATAAATCAGATACCACCATCCCATAGCTTAACAATAGAGAATAATAGGGTAACTTTAAAACGATATTCCTATTTAACTCAGGGGGATAAGTTAAAACTTAAATCTAATGAAGATTACATAGAAGCATTTCAAAGTGTCTTCCAGGAAGCTGTTACATCTAGATTAAGGACACATCGGAAAGTTGGCGCCCAGTTGAGTGGTGGGTTGGATTCTGGGGCTGTTGTTGGCTTTGCTGTGAATAAATTGCAGCGGGAAAGCACTGCACTACATACATATAGTTATATTCCTCCCGAAGATTTTAAAGATTTTACGCCTACATACTTTTTGGCGGATGAGCGCCCTTTCATCAAATCGACGGTAGGACATGTTGGTGGCATTATTGATCATTATTGTGACTTTAAGGGGAAAGACTCCTATTCTGAAATGGAAGACTTTCTTGACACCATGGAGATGCCATATAAGTTTTTTGAAAATTCTTTCTGGTTGAAAGGGATGTTTGAAAAGGCGAATGAGGATGACATAGGTGTGTTGCTTAATGGGGATAGAGGGAACTTTTCAATCTCTTGGGGATTCCCATTAGAGTATTACTCGCTCCTATTAAAAAGATTAAAATGGGTTCGACTTTACCAAGAGTTGGACCAACATAGTAGAAATGTTGGCGGATCTAGATTGCGAAAGATGAAAGCTATTGCTAGAATCGGCTTTCCAATAATTGAGCGGATTTTTCCGGAAGGTGCACCATATAAAATTCCTTCCTTAATCAATCCAAGATTTGCAGAAGAAATAGGCGTGTATGACAAATTTAAAGAATTCGGCATGGATGAAACAGGCTGGTATTCGAATTCTGATATTTTTAATGAAAGAAAAAAGCATTTTGAAGATATCTTTCAATGGAATGCAGGGAATACGCTTTCCACAAAGCTCTCCTTACGATACAAGTTGTGGAAGCGAGATCCGACGAATGATATCCGTGTTATTCGCTTTTGTTTATCACTTCCGGAAAGTCAATATGTACAAGATGGCATGGATCGTGCCCTGATCAGAAATGCTACAGTGAATTTCTTACCCGATAAAGTAAGGCTTAACCAAAGATACAGGGGTGTGCAAGGAGTTGATTGGATACACCGTATGCTTCCTAAATGGGGTGAATTCATAGAGGAGATAGAGCAGCTTAGCACAGATGATAAAGCTCTTGAATTCCTGGATGGTCAAGCGATAAAGAATGCACTAGTTACGATAAAAAAAGGAACGGGACCAGAGCTTGCTACAAATCCTGAACATAAATTCCTAATGCGAAGTTTAATCGTGTATCGGTTTTTAAAACAATTCAATTAAAAGGAGGTGAATACTATGAAAAAGGAATGGAAAAAACCTGAATTAGAAATTCTTGATGTTAATCAAACGATGCTTGGAACTGATGGTGAATACACAGATGCTGCTTTCCCATCACATACTCCTAAAGGTGATATAACTTTTAGTTAACCTTTTTTTGCGCAACAAAGTCTGTTAGGATTCCCCTAAGCCCCTATTCCAGTTAATAGGGGTATGACTTCAATAACAAAGTATTAAACATTAGGACCAGCTAATGAAGAGACGTTATTTATTGTTCGGGGGTATTTATATGATTGATATCAAAAAAAAGACGGTTTATGAAGCGTATGGTTTAACAATTTCAAGTGAAATACCTTTGCCTGAATTGCTTCCTATTAATGTAGAGGATGATAAAACGGATATTGTTATCGAAAAAGCTGATTTACATACATTATGGTCTGAGCGATCAGTTCCAGATGATGATTTTGTCATTAAGAAAGACTGGATCATGTTCCATGTTTCTAAGACGGCCATTTTCTTGATTCAAAGTGGAAATAGAATAGTATTTTCCCCAATTGATGCGGCACAGGAAGATGAAATTCGACTTTATCTCCTTGGGACCTGTATGGGGGCCATATTGATGCAAAGAAAGATTCTTCCTATACACGGAAGTGCGGTAGCCATAGATGGAAAGGCATATGCGATTGTTGGTGATTCTGGTGCTGGGAAATCCACTCTTGCTTCAGCTTTTTTAAAAAGGGGCTATAAGCTCATGAGTGATGATGTCATACCAGTAACTCTTAATCATGAGAATATACCAATTGTAACACCTTCATATCCTCAACAAAAGTTATGGTTGGAAAGCTTAAATCATTTTGAAATGGATTCAAATAACTATCAGCCACTCATTGTTAGAGAAGATAAATTTGCTGTTCCTGTTCAAAGTCAGTTTTTTTCTGAACCACTCCCGCTTGCTGGTGTATTTGAATTGATCAAGGGAGAAGATTCAGAGATAGATATTAAGCCTATACAATCTCTTCAAAGGTTTTATAAGTTGTATCATCATACATACCGTAATTTTTTTATACAAAAGTCTGGATTGATGGACTGGCATTTTAAGACTTCTGCTAGAATGATCAAGAAAATTGAGTTTTTTCAAATAAGCAGACCAACAAATCGTTTTACAGCAACAGACTTATCGGAAATAATTTTACATGTATTAAAAGGGGAGGAAATGGTTCATGAATATTAATCAACTTGATACGAAAATTCTATATAGCCAAAGTCCAGGAAACATAGTAAGTGATATGGATGGGGAAAAAGTGATGTTAAGCGTTTCTAACGGAAAATATTATAATTTAGGTGAGCTGGGCGGAGAAATATGGGAGTTAATGAAGGAACCCATTTCAATTCAAGAGCTAGTTATAACATTACAGTCACAATATAATGTCGATCCAGCCGATTGTATGTCACATGTCACTGGCTTTTTAAATCAATTGTTAGAACAAGGCTTAGTTAGTATCAAATCCTAGTAATGAATCTTTATCTTTAGGCTCTAGGAGGCTAAAAAATGAATATCATAAAGAAAGCTCAGACTTTTCTTCGATTGAATTTTAAGACAAAGTTGCTGTTTATCGAAGCTTTTTTACATTTAGGCAAGGCCCGTTATCTTAAAAGCCTTTCATTTTCAAAGGTTGCCCCAACACTTGGTGAGCAGATGAAAGAGTCATCATATGACTTGAATGCAGCGAATAAAGAGACTTTAGCAAATGTATCGAGGGCTATAAATATTATGAGCCGCTATACCATATGGGAAAGCCAATGTCTTGTTAAAGCTATTGCAGGTATGAAAATGCTGGAGAAACGAAAGATTGATAGTACGCTCTATTTAGGTACAGCTAAAGATGAGAATGGAGGGCTCATTGCACATGCTTGGCTACGCAGTGGACCTTTTTATATAACTGGTTTTGAAGTGATGGATAGGTTCACTGTTGTTTCTAAGTTCTCTAAAAAGAACGATTCTAGGAAGCTGAAGGAACAAGAATCTGGTTAAAGTTTATAATACCCCAGATGTTGAGTATCAATAATGAATGTAAGCATATCCATGAGCCCACGCTTCACCAACCCCACACATACTCATTTATATCTTCATCTTCAATGTGAATTAATATTAGAAAAGTGGATACCCAATACCTTTCCTTCCATTTTCGCTCTTTACCACAATACAATATGGTGCCACCGGGTAACATGGAGGAAAACGATTAAATAGGGCCTGCGAATGGAGGACATGATTATGAAGCATCTCTTACTTTTTACCAAACGAATACATGATTATTCTGGGAAAATTCTATATATCAATCTTATTTGTATGATTTTAATAGGTTTTTTAGAAGGTGTAGGAATTTTCTTATTGATCCCATTGATTGGATTGACCGGTGTAATGGATATAAAAACGGATGAAGTTCCTTTCTTAAGCTGGGTTAATGAATTATTCTTAGGAATCCCGGAAACGCTCAGTCTTATATTAATACTTGGAGTTTACGTGATATTAATGGTAGGACAAAGTGTATTTAAGCGGAATCAAACAATCCTGGGAGTGAAAATCCAACAGGGTTTTGTTAGAAAGTTAAGGGATGAGGCGTATGGCAGTCTGCTGCAAGTGAATTGGGGGTTTTACCTAAAAAAGAGGAAAACCGATATTATCAACATCATGACAAATGAAACCTTCAATGTAAGTGCAGGGATAAATTTATTTTTACAGTTTATAGCCTCCCTTATATTTACTTTCATTCAAATCGGTATAGCATTTTATTTATCTGTTCCAATGACGAGCTTTATAATAGCCTTTGGGTTGATCCTTATTTTTTCGTCCCGGAAATTTGTGAAAAAGTCTCAGTCTATAGGAAAGGAAACCTTTCAGTTAACACAAACATATTTAGCGGGTATGACAGATCACCTTAACGGAATGAAAGATATCAAAAGTAATTCACTAGAGGAATCTCATTTGAATTGGTTTCTTTCTTTAAGTGAAAGAATGGAAAAAAACAGAATCAAGTTAACGACGTTAAATACAACTTCCCAAATGATCTTCAAAATCGTATCTTCACTTTTAATTGCCATTTTTGTGTTTTTTTCGATAAAGATGTTCATGGCCCAGCCAGCACAATTAATGCTGATCATGGTTATTTTCTCAAGGTTATGGCCAAGGTTCACTAGCATTCAATCTAATTTAGAGCAAATAGGATCTACGCTTCCATCTTTTAAAGCATTGTCGGATTTACAAAACGAATGTAGAGTTGCGAGAGAGTTATATGAATCCGATTATAAAAATATCAAGCCTATTGAAATTAAACGAGGGTTAGATTGTCGTAATGTGTATTTTAGTTATGATCAAAGTGAGAGTACGTATGCCCTTAAAAATATAAACGTACACATTCCCTCTAACCGGATGACGGCTATTGTAGGGCGATCGGGTGCCGGAAAAAGCACCTTAATAGATATTTTAATGGGGTTAAATCAACCTAATAAGGGTGAAGTCAGAATAGATGATAATCCCCTTACAAATGACCGCTTATTATCGTTGCGGAGGTCCATAAGTTATATTCCACAGGATCCATTTCTCTTTAATGCAACAATAAGGGAAAATTTGCTGATCATTGACCCTGATGCAAGTGATGAATCCATATGGGAGTCTTTGGAATTTGCTGCAGCCGCGGATTTTGTCAGAAAGCTTCCTCAAGGCTTGGATACTCTCATAGGTGATCGAGGTGTCCGCCTGTCAGGAGGAGAAAGGCAGCGTCTAGTACTGGCCAGAGCGATTCTGCGCAAACCAGCCATCCTTGTTTTGGATGAAGCAACAAGTGCACTGGATACCGCGAACGAAGCAAAGATTCAATCCGCTATTGAAAGATTAAAAGGGAAAATGACCATCATTGTAATAGCTCATCGATTATCGACGATTCGCAATGCCGATCAAGTGTTGGTCATGGATCAGGGAGAAATTATTCAGGTCGGTGAATATAACCAATTAGCGAGTGAAAAAAGAGGGATGTTTAGCAATTTATTAGGGATCCAAATGGAATCAAGTGTGTAAACTCTAAAATATATAATAAACAGTCAGGTTACAGCCATATTATGGTTTGTAATGCTGGCTTTTTTTCTTAGGGAAAATTAATTAAAACTGAATCATTTTATTACTAGTAAAGCCAATTGATTCGAAATATTCTTCCGGTATAGGAAATATAAGTTAATTATAGGGATATATCTCTATTGTTTTTATAAAAGTGTTTTAAAGAAAGCACATTTTACCTGAGTTTATATATTGCAATGTCACTTTTTGAAGAATAATGTGGAAAAATGACATAAAAAAACGAATAATATTATGAGCAATTGTTACGTTTTTAAGTATAATTAATATTAATATAGTATTAAAGTAGGGGAATTTTTTTTGAGGACATGATGGCTGAGCGCCATGAAAACAGAGAATCAAAAAGTCTTTTTCAATAGATTTAAATAAAGGATTAATATATTCTTGAGAAAAGCAAACCTATTGAAAAGTAGGGACGCAAAATTACAGGTCTAAGGCTATGCTAAGACGGCTGTGTTACCACAAATGGGGCGGGATTTGTCATGAAAGCGAAAAATGAATTAGAAGAATGGGTTTATTTAATTTTAGAGGCTAAAAATTTAGGATTATCCATTGAAGATGTGCGGGAGTTCATCTTAGGTAATAGAGATAAAAAGTTCATAATGAGTTAATAAATATTTACTTTATGGAAGACTGATATTCAGTCTTTTTTTTTATGGACTTTTTTACCAAAAACATATGAAAGGGTATCCTGAACAATGAATCATGGACACAATAATAAAATCAACTTAAATGAGAGGGATTTTTATTATGGATGGACCTGCAAATATTATGATGGGAATCATATGGGGAACTTTATTCAGTCTGCCCTTATGGTTGTCATTTTTCGGTTGGATAAAAATTATAATGAACTTTATAAGATAAGAAATTAAAGACTCGGAATAAAAAGATACACTCATTGGTGATCGAGGAGTTCGACTGTCAGGAGGAGAAATACAGCGCGGGTTTAATATTAGGAAAATGGGGTTTTAGGCATCACACAAAGACGGTTGTTTTTGTGTGATGCCTGCCATATCCTTCAAATATCAGTTGGGTAAGCCCCACTAAAACAGGCTATACAGCGACTGCTAGTTTCTCCAAGATCTACATCTACTGCCTCTAATAACCCTTCGGTGCTTAAAAAGGCTAATGAATCTGCCCCGATAACCTGTCCCATCGCTCGTTCGTGTTCGTGTTTGTTGGCAAATAGTTCTTCCTTAGTTGGCATATCCACTCCATAAAAACAAGGGTTTCTAACCATAGGTGAACTAATTCTTACATGGACTTCCTTGGCACCTGCTTGCCGAATCAATTGGACAATGCGCTTGCTTGTCGTTCCCCTAACAATCGAATCATCGACTAATACCACCCTTTTTCCTTCCAAAATTTCTTGCACAGCGCTTAATTTCAGTCGAACAGCTAAGTCGCGCAATTCTTGCGTGGGCTCAATGAATGAACGACCAGCATAAGGGTTTTTAATAATCCCCATTTCATATGGAATTCCTGATTGTTGGGAGAAACCAATGGCGGCAGGGACGCTTGATTCGGGAACTGCAACGACGACATCAGCCTGTGTCGGATGTTCTTTTGCCAGAATTTGACCTAATTCCTTTCGGATTGCTAAGACACTTCTTCCTTGAATGACGCTATCTGGACGGGCAAAATAGACAAATTCAAAGGAGCAAAGGGAAACCTTTCCTTTTTCCGCAAATCTTCCAGTTTGAATTCCATTTTCATCTATAAGAAGCCATTCACCCGGTTCAACTTCCCGCCAGAACTTAGCATCAACTGCATTTAAAGCGCATGTTTCTGAGGAGGCGATGATTGATTCGCCAATTTTCCCAAGGCTAAGCGGACGTAACCCATGACGATCCAAGGCGATTAGTATTTGTTTTTCAGTCATTATAATCAAGGCAAATGAACCGTCGATACGTTTAAGCATATCAGGTGCGGCTTGGGCGAAATGCTTTTTACTTGAACGAGCTATTAAGTGAGCAATTATTTCAGTATCGGTTGTTGTTTGAAAGATGCTTCCCTGCTGTTGTAACACATCCCGTTCTATCCTTGCATTTACGAGGTTGCCATTATGAGCAACAGCCAAGTCCCCCTCGCTATATTTAAAAACGAGGGGTTGTGCGTTTTGCAGTAAACTTTCACCAGAAGTTGAATATCGTACATGGCCAATGGCCATATTTCCGCTTAGTCCATCAAGGATGTCCCGTGAAAATACTTGGGTTACTAATCCCATTCCCCTGTGACTCCTGAATGATTTTCCATCACTAGCCACAATTCCTGCACTCTCCTGACCACGGTGTTGAAGTGAATGAAGTCCGTAATAAGTTAATTCGGCTGCTTTGGGGTGATTAAACACCCCAAATACCCCGCATTTCTCCTGCATTTCTGAATTCATTTTTTCTCTTCCTCTCGTTGATATCATTTTTGTTATTTTTTGCAAAGGGTGATTTTCTATCCTTTTTATTTACTAATCGGTAAATGGATATGGTTTGAACAAATTGCAGCCCAAAAAACAGTTCTATGAACAGGTAGGGATAATTGCTTTGCATTAAGAATGAATACCTAGGAATAAAAGACTTGTTGGTAGAATGGAATATTTTAATTAAGGTACTTTGTATGATAAACTATATAGTTAATAATACCTAAATGTTTTTGGTTGTATGCCGATATAACTATAGAGATCAAGCGAAGGGACTTCGCGGAAGGCGATGTCAGATAGCTGCCATCAAAATAAAAGGAGATTATTTGATGACAAAAAACAAATTCATTACGTTCGAGGAAGTTTATGAAAAGAAACAGAGAAGCAAGAAAATTTTTATCGGGGCTTATATTTCCATTACTTTAGTATTGATTTCATTGATGACTTATTTAATGGGGCAATAATAGCGGGTATCGAAGGGGCTGAGGAATCGCCCCTTTTTTTGTTTTTTTTCATTTGGATCTTACACCAAATGAACTGCATGTATTCAACTGCTGATTTTAATATTCCGTCAGTTATGAACTTTTTGTGATCATTTCTTTAAAAATTCAGATTTTACCCTTTTGTAGATTAATTCCGCTTGCCAATCACCACTTTATATGTGATTATCAAATAAAAAGAGCTATATTCCTTATTTTTGAAAAAAAGGATTAGGACAACAGTATGAAGTGGTGGCTCAATGATATTGGAGTGGAACATTCAAATGGATTTTTTTGATATTTTAAAAGACACTTTTGCCAAGGGAGAGTCTGGGCAGGATGTTACTGTAAATGAACTTGTGGACGAGATTAAGGAAAAATTAAGCGGGATCATGGAAGAACCTGATAGTATATGATCCGTAGATACTACGTCCCGGGTTTGCTCGTTTTATGGGCGATGGTCATCTTCTTTTTTTCCTCGCAAACGTATGAGGAGCAAAGCATTTCCCCTTTATTAGCGCAGTTCAATACGCCGTATTGGTATGATAGATTAAGCGGCATTTCATTCATGTATGGTGGCGTTGAAGTGAGTGCCCAAACAGCAGGGGTGAATGGTTTTCTGGAGTTTTTCCTTCGGAAGGGTGCCCATCTTTTTATCTTTTTTGTGTTTGGATTATTGACATATGGTGTTTGGCGCCGTTTTGTGAAGAATCCTGTTCTTTCGTTTCCAGGCGCTTTTTTATGCATCCTTTTTTATGCGAGTGCTGACGAGCTGCATCAAAAACTAACGGGTGGCCGAACTCCCTTGTGGCAGGATGTCATGCTGGACACGTTTGGCGGTTTGCTGGGAATTTTCTTTTTTCTTTTCTTTTATCGATGGAGAAGTCCTAGAATCTGAGAGATCATTTCACATAAACTTAAGGGGCATGTCTAACAACATGCTTCTTTTTTATCGTTTTCCCCTATATATATAAATGAAAGATAACCTGTGAGGGTGATTGATGAGTGAGAAGACAAAATAAGATTCCACTGGGAGCATTGGCGATTATTCTCCTGGCATTGGCTGCAGGGGCTTGGATCATTTTTCTTTGGCCGAGCGGTTCAAAAAGCGTGGTGGAAGATTTTTATGAGTATGAAAGCGAAGCGGAGTTCGGGAAGTCCTGGGATTTGTTAAGTTCTGAAATGAAGCTGCGGTTTCCGAATCGGGCAGCTTATGTGCAAAATCGCTCCCATGTGTTTTTACAGCATATGGATGTGGAGACCTTTCAGTATGATGTAGGCCGTGTTAAGAAAGTGAAGAACTGGAGTCTGGATAAGGATGGAAGGGTGCATAAAACGGCCTTTAAAATTCCAGTTACACAGGTCTTCAATTCTCGTTTTGGGGTGTTTACATTGGAACAGGATTGCTACGTCGTTAAAGAAAAAGGCGAATGGCGTTTGTTATGGAATTATCAGTTTGAATAGATTCCTCTCCTTTTTCAGGCACAAGTTCGTTTTAGTGAAAAGGAGAGGCGATGCTCTCGTATAATGATTCCAATAGGTCTACTTATCATGAAACATATTTCATTCTTGAGCGATCACTGATGGCTTTCAGAATAAACATTTTGTCCTGTGTGCTTAGCATAGCCCAGCTGCCTGCTTTGATTTTCAATTAAATCCACTCCTTTTGTTTAGGATTATTTATTATGGTTGATGAATGATGGTTGATGGAATTCCGGGTCCAAAGAATAATAGTGTCAAGTGATGAAAGGGGCAAGGGGAAATGTAAGTATCAGCTCCTACTAGATTATACCGTTTTTTCATGCCTAATAAACAACAAAAATTCCAACAAATCTCTACAATTGGTGTTCGTTTTTTGTCAGATTATTGGACGGTGAAAATAAAAAAGCTGTCGGGATGCAGGCCCGGACAGCTTTTTCATTTTTTCTTATTTGATGGATAATTGTTCTTTTAATTCGGATTGAACCTTTTCTTTTTCCTCATCCGACACAATATAGTAGTAGATTCCGTCGATTTTCGTTCCTTTGCCATTTATGGATGATTGGGTAATGCTTTTGCTAGCGTCCCTGTAGTTCTTTTGGATGTCCATCATGTCATCAAACGTCAAATTCGTCTGGATATTATTGCCCAGTGCGTCGAAGACATCATTGTATTTCGTCAGAGAGGAAACGCTCGCACCCTCCCTGATGACAGCCTCAATGATGGAACGTTGTCTGGACTGACGACCAAAATCACCATTCGGATCATCATGCCTCATTCGTGAATAGGCTAAGGCTTCTTTCCCATTAAGAGTATGCGAACCTTTCGCAAAATGAATGCCATCGGAGGTGAAGTCCAAATCGTTTTGAACAGTCACGCCGCCGACTGCGTCAACGATATCCTTAAATCCTTCCATATTGATCTTCATATAATAGTCGATCGGGATATCGAGGAAGTTCTCAACAGTATCCATGGACATCTTTGCGCCGCCGAAGGCAAACGCATGGTTGATTTTATCCTGTGTACCATGACCGACGATCTCGGTCCGTGTATCACGCGGAATGCTTAGCATTTTGACTGACTTCTTTTGTGGATTGACCGTCAAGACGATCATTGTATCTGAACGGCCTTTGTCGCCATCACGTTCATCGACACCGAGCATGAGCATCGAGAAGGGCTCCTGATCCGATAGTGCTAGGTCTTTTGTTCGTTTATCCGTGTTACGGTCTATGGGTGTATGCATTGATTCAACGGTTTTAGTTAGAGCATTCCACATGGAGTAGGCAAACGCTCCCCCTGCTAATATGAAAAGTAGGACAATTATACCGACTACCTTTAGCCAGGTCCGTTTCTTTTTCGTCTTTTTTTCATGTCTCATATTTTACTTCCTTCCTCTTATTGTAACCACTTCATCTATTATATTTAAATTCACTATAAAAGAATAGTATATTTTGTTATTTTATAATACTTTTGACATATATCAGTGTAACTGTGTACTATGTAACTAGGACAATAATGAAGGGGTTGGGACGTTGAATTCGTTTAAAGGTTTAATGATAAAGGAGTGGCTGATCGGGAAATCCACACTTCTCTGGCTATTGGTTGCACAGGTTGGCTTAGTGGTTATTGCTTTATTGGCATCCAGGTATTTGGAAGTTGCAGGTCTTTTTTATATGTGCACATGGATAATCGTGTTCTTACAACCATTTATTATGTTCTCTTTGATTTTTGGATGTTTGAATTATGAGGGGAAGACGCAGTTGTGGATTCATAATCCCCAGTCTGCGGCGATTCTGCTTGGAAGTAAATTATTGTCAAGTGTGCTGTTTCAGGTGGTTTCAATTTTATTTGCCTGCTGTTTAGTATTTGTGGCTTTTAGGGTTCCGACCGGTTATTTTCAGCCAGACTTTCAGGTGGAAAGTTTTTCGGGATTAGTAGGCTTGTTACAGATAGGCGGGGTTATGACGGCGGTCAGTATTGTCATTGCCGTGCTAATGATGTTTTTATGGGTAGTGTATCATGCACTCGCAAGGATTCAGCTTATTAAAAATATTCGTTGGCTGATTGTGTCCCTTCTGTTTATAGGAATGGTTTTGGTGAAAAATTGGGTTGGAAATACCGAGATATATAAGAAACTGGATGATCTATGGGCTGTACCTGCTTTTAACGGTTCGTCGTTTACCTTGTCAAAAGCCAAGTTGGAGTTTTATCTAGAAGGTAGAGAGAATATTTCGCTTTTGACAAGCGGGTTGGATGTTATCGCATTAGTGATATTGTTCCTCGCTTCATGTTGGCTCTTGGACCGAAAGATTGAGGTGTAAAGGATGTCAGAGGATTTTCATGCTTCAAAACCGATTTATTTGCAGGTTGCCGATCGAATTTGTTATTCAATTGTACGGGGTGAGGTAAAGAGTGGGGATAAGCTGCCATCGGTCCGCGAAATGGCTGTCGAGATGGGTGTCAATCCGAATACGATCCAGCGCACTTATACCGAGATTGAGAGGGATGGAATTGTGGAGACGAGAAGGGGGCAAGGTACATTCGTCAAAAATGATCCGATGCTGATTGCATCATTGCGTACCCGGATTCAAACGGAGGTTATCGAGACATTCGTTGAAAATATGAAAGAAATCGGCTTGTCGAGAGAAGAAATGCTGACAGCGGTACAGCAATTTCTAAAGAAGCAGGGGGATGCAAAATGACGGTTGAGCTGCATGATGTAAAGAAAAAGTATGGAAGCATTACTGCCCTTGATGGTGTTTCACTCACGTTTGAAGTGGGGAAGATATATGGGGTGCTGGGGGCCAATGGCAGCGGTAAGTCAACATTGCTCAAACTGATTGCCGGACTCGCGAAACCGGATCATGGAGAGGTGACGGTCGAAAGGGTGACGGTAAGCAGGAGGACGGCTTCTGTTGTTTCTTATCTGTCAGAGCTTGATTTTTTCTATACCAATTTTACCGCAGGTCAGTATATTGATTTTCATGCGTCGCAATTTGCTGATTTTAATCTGGATAAGGCAATTGAAATGCTGGCATTCATGAAATTGGATGTCCGGAAGAAAGTCCGTACGATGTCGAAAGGGAATCGGGGACGTCTTAAATTAGTGCTGGCCCTGTCTCGGGAGGCACCGGTCGTGCTTTTGGATGAACCATTCTCAGGGTTGGACGTTATGGTTCGGGAGTCGATAGTACGGAGCTTGCTGTCTTATATCGATTTTGAAAGGCAAATGGTTATCATGGCCACTCATGAAATCGAGGAAATCGAGAAAATCCTTGATGTGGTGATCGTGATCAAGGATGGTAAGGCCATTGGAAAGGAAGAAGCTGAGGATCTCCGCGAAAACGGTGGGAAATCGGTAATCGGGTGGCTAAAGGAAAAACATAGGTAAATGTCATGCTCCAAATTTCGATTTGGAGTATTCTTTTTTTTTCCTGACAGACTTTCAGGTTATGAGGGAGTGCAAGTCTGTTTTGCAAATGGGAGGTATATAAAGATCTATTGGCTGCTTCCAAGGATCCTTTTCAATTCTGCTGATCGAGATGAATTTGCCGTCACCCAGTGTCAATGGAAGCGTTTGGCTCAGCAGTAGAGGGGAAATGACGGAATTATTAAGTAACTTGGAAGAAAGGCCATTTCGTTCAATAAGGTAAATGATGAAGTAACTCCGGGGAAAATTCCGGAGTTTTTTTATTAAAAAGGAAGGCCCTTTTTAATAGTTGAATAGAATGGAAAGAGTTTTTTCATAACATTTTTCTAGGCGTACGACGATTTACTACAAAATGGGTGATTAGCAGAGTCCGTATTAGAAAGAAGGCGCATATATATGCAGTACGGATATCACTAAAGTATAAATAACTATTGGAGGCTAAAGGAAAAATGGAAGAGACTGTTGGTTTACCGTACCTTGAAGCTTTAACAGGGAAATTTGTGAGGGCGTTTAAAGGCGGGCCTGATTCTAGAGAAGGCAAGCTTTTAACAGTTCAGAGCGATTATATCGTGATTCAAACAGAACAAAATCAACTCGTATATTTCGCCATCGAGCATTTGAAAATTGTTGTGGGGAATGCGAAAAAATCTCAACTTGATTTATGTTCGATCAACGAAGAAGAAACAGTTTATCCAGCAAATTTTTTAGGTATGCTGGAATCACTTCAAACTAGCATCATTCAAGTGAATGGCGGCGGTCCGGCATCAAAAGTTGGCCAGGTTGTAGATGTAAAAGAGGAATTTTTAGTTTTATCCAGTGAGAATGACGGGCTAGTTCTATACCCGATTTCCCATATTAAAAGTGTAACAGTGCTGGAGCTGGCGGACAATGAGTTATTGCCTCAATTTGGTGACGGTACAGAAACAATTAACGGCTTACTATCGCAGTTAGTCCACAATTGGGTATCCGTCAGTGCTGGAGGACCTAATAAAGTTGAGGGCATCCTGATGGAAGTTACTGACAGCCACCTTATCGTTGTTCATCATGAAGAATTATTTTATGTGACAACGGATCATGTCCAATTCGTAGTTATAACTGTGCAGGTAAATGAAAATTGCGAAGCAGAAGCAGAAGGTGAAAACTCTGCAAATGGAGGCTCTTCAGCTGGAGGTTCGTCAAAAGGAAGCAGTTCAAGCGGTTCATCAGACGAAAGCAGCAGTTCATCAGACGAAAGCAGCAGTTCATCAGACGAAAGCAGCAGTTCATCAGACGAAAGCAGCAGTTCATCAGATGAAAGCAGCAGTTCATCAGACGAAAGCAGCAGTTCTTCTGTTGAAAGCAGCAGCTCATTCATTGAAAGCTCTTCAAGCAGTTCATCAAATGGAGGTTTAGGGAGACTTCGGGGACCTCGAGTAAATACGTTCAAGCAAATATGGATTGAGAACTTAATCAAAGCAACATCCCAAAACCCACGGTAAAAGAAATACCAAACAGGTACAGCAACCAATATGGAGTTGTTGTGCCTTCTTATGGAAAGTGGACATGCCGCTTTTGCCCATGATGGAAGATGTTTCATTCTATAAAAATTTTTAATGACGATTTTATCAGTTCAAATGCTATTTGGAACTGACAAAAAAGTGGCCAAGCAACCATTATGACAGGTAACCTGGTTTCAAGTTGGAACAAAGCATACTGTTTGGTTTGATTGATTTCAATAGAAAGGAGGAAGCAACGCTTGTTATCAAAACATATAGGTCAGTATATGGAACTTGAGCTTGCAGGGAATATACATGAAGCGGGGATTTTAATTGAAGCAAGCTCGGACATCATCGTCTTGTATACTGGAAAAGTGTACCGTTACATTCCATTCAGGCACATTAAGAATTTTTCCTTTCCAATGATCGAAGAGGAGTTTGGGTCGGGAGGAGAGCCGGAGATCGAAGAGACATCGTTCCGAAAATTGTTGATGAATGCGAAGGGGAGGTTCGTTGAAATCCTGCTCACGAAAAAACACTCGGTTCATGGCTATATCGTGGGAATCATGAATAACTATTTCGTCTTTTATTCGCCCGTATTTAAAACGATGTTCATCTCGATGGATCATTTGAAGTGGCTTTCGGTTACAAATGATGAAAAAGGCCCTTACGGTTTGAATAAATCAGAGCAACTGGCACAGGTCTCATCTTTAAGCTGGGCCAGGACATTGGAGGAACAGATGAAAAGGCTGACCAATAAACTGGTGGTGCTCGACTTAGGTATGCATCCGAAGAATATTGGTAAGGTCAGTACGGTGAAAGATGGCATCATTGAGATGGTGAATGCACATGGGGAGGCGGTCATTGTCAATATGAGACATGTCAAAAGCTTTCATTTCCCACAATAAAAAACTCCGAGTCTAAAGCGATCCGGAGTTATTTCTTTTTCTCGATATTTTCATAGACCGATGCCAGGGCTTGTTCAAATTTCCCGCTCTTTTTCGGTTTGTAATATTTTTTGCTGCGCAGTTTATCCGGTAAGTATTGCTGCTTCACCCAGCCATTCTCGTAGTCATGCGGATAAAGGTAACCGATGCCGCGTCCGAGATCTGTGGCTCCTTTGTAATGGGCATCCTTAAGATGGTCCGGTACATCTCCGCTATGGCCGCTGCGAATGTCGGAAAGCGCTGCATCAATTGCGACAATGGCCGTGTTCGATTTAGGTGACAGGCATAACTCGACCACTGAGTTGGCAAGTGGAATCCGGGCTTCAGGAAAACCGAGCCTTTCAGCGGCTTCGACTGCAGCAAGGGCCCTAGGACCAGCCTGAGGATTGGCAAGACCTATATCTTCATAGGCAATGACCACCATGCGGCGGGCAATGCTGACAAGATCGCCGGCTTCGACCAAGCGCCCCAAATAATGAAGGGCTGCATTCACATCACTTCCGCGAATTGATTTTTGGAAAGCCGACAGAACATCATAATGGGCATCTCCATCCTTATCATGTGAGAAGCTTTTTTTCTGCATGCATTCTTCGGCAATTTGCAGATCTATATGAATCGTTCCGGACTCATCGGGTTCAGTGGAAATGACGGCGAGCTCAAGAGCGTTAAGGGCACTGCGGACATCTCCGTTTGAAGCAGTCGCTAAATGGGTAAGGGCATCAAGGCTGACATCCGTTTCATACGCACCAAGTCCCCGCTCTTCATCATGAAGTGCCCGTTCCAGAGCTGTAGTTATATTATTGGTTTCCAAGGATTTGAGCTCGAAAATCTGGCACCGGCTTCGGATAGCCGGATTGATTGCATGATAGGGATTGCTGGTCGTTGCACCGATCAAGGTAATCATCCCGTTTTCAAGGTATGGCAATAGAAAATCCTGTTTTGCCTTATCGAGTCGATGTACCTCATCAAGCAGCAGAATCACTTTACCGGACATCTTAGCCTCGGCTGCCACGATTTCCATATCCTTTTTATTATTGGTCACCGCATTCAGCGTCCGGAAGGCAAACTTCGTGCTTCCGGCAATCGCACTTGCAATCGATGTCTTGCCAATTCCCGGCGGACCATACAGAATCATGGAAGAAAGCTGCTTAGCCTTCACCATCCTTGCGATAATTTTCCCTTCACCGACCAGATGCTCCTGCCCGATGATCTCATCAATCGATCGAGGCCGCATCCGGAAAGCAAGCGGTTTAATATTCATTGCGCACCTCTCCTTTTAATATAAAGGTATCACAACTTATGGGGAAAATGCGCTGATTATGCTGTGAATGCAGTTGAATTAGTATTTAATGCGCCCTTCAGGCAGCTAATTCGTCCTTCAGGAAAATAATTCGTCCTTCACACCAATTAATTCGTCCTTCAGGAAAATAATTCGTCCTTCACACCAATTAATTCGTCCTATCCTCAATAATCGAACGTAAAAAGTAAACTCTTCCTTTGGTGTTGCCGGAATGATGTATTTTTAATGAAGTTAATAACTTTTTTGCACTTGATGGAGATTTGAGTTGGAGGAATTGCCGGAATTCGCTGTTGGTAATGGTAGGTTTAACGAGGAATACATAATCCTGAAGAGCGGAGATGTGGGCATCATGGGAAGAATGCAAGCATGTACGGCAAATCCACTTTCTTAATCGTCTCTCCATAGAAAATGCATAACATTTATGGCAGTATACTCCGGTTTGAAGGGCGGTAAGAGAGATTCCATAACTTTCCAAAAGATTTGGGATATAAGGTGTATGTTCGTCGAGCAATATAGTAGATATTCTTTTCATATTTTTAGTTGAAAGGATTTTCTTTTTATATTTTTCTTTGAATTCTGCAATTTTTATAAGAATACTATCTTTACGTATCACTTTTCTATGAATATCTCTGTTCTCAGCTCGTATTATCGTTGATGAATTGGCGCTGACGACTAATGTTTCTACTGGGAGATTGATGATTTTTTTTAATTTCAACCATTCAACTAGCTGTTGGCGCTGCCGGTTCACTTGCAGAATTGGATCATCAAAAGCTTCTGTTTTTCCATCTGGATTTGTACGGATAAGTTGATTGAATGTGTTGTCGAAATAGATTTCACCAGCCATGTTTTTCACTTCAATAATTAATAGAAAATAAGAAGTGAGAATAAGGATGTCGATTTGGAAGGGGAAGGGTGATCCAATTAGACGGAGGTCATGAAAAACTAGATACTCTTTTTCAGGAAGGGCATTTAGAGAGGATAAGACTCTATATTCCCCACTATATCCAGCTTTGATTTTTTTGATGTCTGAGTTTAATATCGGTTGCTTAGCATGATCAGGTGGTAAGCGTCTCATTAGAGCTTCTATCATATATACTTTTAAAGGTATCTCACATTCTTTCATCATCATAGTAACCACTCCTTATTAATAGAAATATTCTCTATTAATGATAGGTTTCCTGTATTTTTAGTAAAAGTAAATGTGTCAAAGAACAGAACTTAAAAAATGTACGTTGTCTTACAAAGAAGTTAATTCGGCCAAAATGCGGGATAATTCGTTCTTGGCGTAAGACAATTCGTCCTTGATAGATATAATTCGTCCTTGGCGTAAGTTAATTCGTCCTTGGCACTGGATAATCCGTCTTTTAACAATATATTCCCTACCTCTCCAATTAGGATAATTTGACAAATGGAGGGAGGTTGAATGCATTTCTGGCGGGAATATGCTATAATTTCAAAAGAATTTAGAAACGGATAAATAATTTGAGGTGTATATGTATGAAGATATCTACTAAAGGCCGTTATGGTTTAACGATTATGATCGAGCTTGCTAAACACTATGGAGAAGGCCCGAAAAGTTTGAAATCGATTGCCCAGACGCATAATCTGTCGGAGCATTATTTGGAGCAGTTGATTGCGCCGCTACGTAATGCAGGGTTGGTGAAGAGTGTCCGTGGTGCGTATGGCGGGTATGTCTTGTCTAAAGATCCTCAGGAGATTACTTCGGGTGATGTCATTCGCGTATTGGAAGGGCCGATTACCCCTGTTGAAGGAATTGAGGATGAAGAGCCGGTGAAGCGCCAGCTTTGGATCCGGATCCGCGATGCTGTGAAGGATGTATTGGATAATACGACGCTTATGGATTTGGCGAACTATAAGGATACGGGTGAAATCAACTCTTATATGTACTATATTTAAGTGATCAGCAATGCGCCTATTATGTGGGCGCTTGCGTTTTTTAATGGAGGCGACAATAAAGTGGACAGAATATATTTAGATCATGCTGCGACTTCACCGATGCATCCGAATGTGATCGATAGAATGATGACAGTCATGAGCCATGACTTTGGTAATCCGTCGAGCATTCATGCTTTCGGGCGGGAGGCTCGCCATGTTTTAGATGAGGCGCGTTCGAGTATTGCAAAAAGCATCGGTGCCGGGCGGAATGAAATCATTTTCACGAGCGGTGGAACCGAGGCGGATAATACGGCGATCATTGGTGTTGCGAATGCTTATGAAGAAAAAGGAAAGCACATCATAACGACGGAGATCGAGCATCATGCGGTTTTGCATACATGCCAATTCCTTGAGAAGTCTGGCTTTGAAATCACATATTTACCTGTGAATGAAGCGGGGCTTATTTCCATTGCCGATTTAAAGGCGGCATTGCGGGACGATACGATTTTGGTTTCGGTCATGTTCGGCAATAATGAGGTCGGAACGATCCAGCCGATTGCTGAAATTGGACAATTACTTAAAGGTCATCAAGCCATTTTCCACACGGACGCCGTTCAGGCATATGGTTTGATCTCTATCGATGTTCGTGAATTGGGTGTGGATTTGCTGAGTGTAACAGCGCATAAAATCAACGGTCCCAAAGGAATCGGCTTTCTTTATATACGTGAAGGCTTGAAGCTGAATCCGCATTTATATGGCGGGGAACAAGAACGAAAACGCCGAGCGGGTACGGAGAGTGTGCCGGCCATTGCCGGTTTTTCAGAAGCTGTTTTAATTGCACAAAGCATGATGGAAAAGAAAACGGAGCAATACAAGCAATTTAAAGACGTATTGCTTGCCGTCCTTGATGGAGCGGATGTACAATATGAAATTAACGGATCAATGGAACAGTCGCTGCCACATGTGCTGAATGTTAGTTTCCCGGGTACGAATGTGGAATCGATGCTCGTTAATATGGACTTGGCAGGTGTTGCGGTATCGAGCGGATCCGCTTGTACAGCAGGGTCAATCGATCCGTCGCATGTGCTTGTGGCGATGTTCGGGAAAGATTCGGAGCGGACGAAGAATTCGATTCGTTTCAGCTTCGGTTTGAACAACACGGAAGAGGAAGTCAGGCATGCTGCTGAAACCACCGTGAAAATCGTAAAAAGATTAGTTGGAAGATAATTCCTTCTTTAAATAAATGAGGTGACAGAATGAATAAAGCACCACAAGATACCCGCGTCGTCGTGGGTATGTCAGGAGGCGTGGATTCTTCTGTTTCAGCCCTGCTATTGAAGAATCAAGGCTATGATGTGGTCGGGATATTCATGAAGAACTGGGATGATACAGATGAAAATGGAGTCTGTACGGCAACGGAAGATTACAATGATGTAATTGCCGTTTGTAATCAAATCGGCATCCCTTATTATGCGGTCAATTTCGAAAAGCAATATTGGGATAAAGTATTCACTTATTTCTTGGATGAGTATAAAGCGGGCCGCACCCCGAATCCGGATGTAATGTGCAATAAGGAAATCAAGTTCAAGGCATTTTTAGAACATGCGGTAAGCCTTGGTGCTGATTATGTGGCTACAGGCCATTACGCACAGGTTGAATACCGGGATGGCGAATACAAGATGCTTCGCGGTATTGATAATAATAAGGATCAAACCTACTTCTTGAACCAGCTTACTCAAGAACAATTGGAAAAAGTCATGTTTCCGCTTGGGCACATTGATAAGAAGGAAGTCCGTGAGATTGCGAAAGAAGCGGGTCTTGCTACGGCAGCGAAAAAAGATTCAACAGGCATCTGTTTTATCGGTGAACGCAATTTCAAAGAGTTTTTAAGCAATTACCTGCCAGCACAGCCCGGTGATATGGTCACGATGGATGGAAAGGTCATGGGCAAGCATGACGGATTGATGTATTACACGATCGGTCAGCGTCACGGTCTAGGGATTGGCGGCAGCGGCGAACCTTGGTTTGTTGCGGGAAAAGACTTGAAGCGCAATGTTTTATATGTGTGTCAAGGCTTTGATAATGATGTGCTGTATTCCAATTCCCTTCGAGCAGTGAATGTCAGCTGGGTAGCGGAACATATACCTGCGGGTGAATTTACATGTACGGCAAAGTTCAGGTACCGTCAAGAGGATAGCGGTGTTAAGGTGAAGGTTCTGGAAAATGGTGATGTCGAAGTCATCTTTGACGAGCCAGTCCGCGCGATCACACCTGGACAGGCAGTCGTATTCTATGATGGTGAAGTGTGCCTGGGTGGCGGTACGATTGATGAAGTATTTAAAAAAGGTGAAAAACTGACTTACGTAGGGTAAAATAAGCATGTCCCCAGCTGTGTTTGCGGTTGGGGACTTCTTTTGGATTAAGGGTGTGTTTTCTGAATTCAACTGATGGCTTATGCTATACTTTTTAATATGAAAAATGGAGTGTGAAATGATCATGGATAAGAATCAACAAGGAATTGAGTTTATGCAGCAAGGAAAATACGAAGAAGCGGCGAAAGTTTTTAATGAGGCGATCGAGGAAAATCCGAATGAGCCTGTTGCCTACATAAATTTTGGGAATGTACTGACTGCCGTGGGTGAAACGGATAAAGCGGTCAAGTTTTACAAAAAGGCGATTGAGCTGGATGAAAATGCAGCTGCGGCTTACTATTCATTAGGAAACTTATACTATGAAACCGATACTAAATTAATCGAAGCGAAGGATATGTTTGAAAAGGCTATTCGTTTGGGACTGGAGAACAGCGATGCTTACTTTATGCTTGGATTGACATTGATGGCGTTAGATCAACCTAAATTGGCGATGCCTTATTTACAGAGAACGGTGGAGCTGAGCCCTGAGGACGTTGATGCGAGATTCCAATATGCGCTATGTCTTGCAAATGCGGAATTATATGATGAATTGATCAATCAACTGAATTTAGTCGTGGAACAGGATCCAGGCCATGCCGATGCTTATTATAATTTAGGTGTTGCGTTTGCCGGGTATCGTGAGGATGCGCAGGCGGCGATGGCTTATTTTGATAAAGCTTTGGAAGCACAGCCTGACCATATGCTTGCTGCACACGGTAAGAAACTGATGGAAGAAATGAATGCTGAGTAAATAGACTGCATATGCATGGAAAGGTGGGGAGAAGCGTTGAGCCAGCAAGATTCATTGGATTTGTTTTCAGAAGAGAAAATGTTCATGAAAGGAAGTCATTTAGTGACGATCTTTCATAATGAAGAAAATATGTACTCGGTTGTAAGAATTCGTGTGCATGAAACGAATCTGAATTATGAAGAGAAGGAAGCTGTCGTGACAGGTTACTTTCCAAGGATGCATGAGGATGAGATCTATATTTTTTATGGGGCGATAAAGGAACATCCGCGTTTTGGCCTTCAATTTCATGTAGAGCATTTTCGCAAGGATTTGCCCCAATCAAAGGAAGGCATCGTCAGTTATTTATCCGGTGACCTGTTCAAAGGCATTGGGAAAAAAACAGCCGAGAGCATTGTTGATACACTAGGGGAAAAGGCAATTTCCAAAATTCTGGCTCAGCCTTCGTTACTTGATGATATCCCGAAGCTATCCGGGGAAAAGGCAAAGGGCCTCTATGATACATTAGTCGAGCATCAAGGTCTGGAGCAGGTAATGATCGCCCTGAATCAATATGGCTTCGGTCCGCAGCTGTCGATGAAGATTTATCAATTGTATAAACAGGATACGATCACGATGGTTCAGGGAAATCCATATAAGCTCGTAGAGGATATTGAAGGGATTGGTTTTGGACGGGCGGATGAGCTTGGGCATCAGCTTGGCATTTCCGGCAGCCATCCCGACCGAATCAAGGCTGCGTGCTTGTATACACTTGAATCACAATGCCTTCAGGATGGAAATATCTACATAGAAGCCGAGCAGCTATTGGAAGCGGTCAAGCGATTGCTTGAGGAAAATAAACGGGATCGCATAGAGTTCACGAACATTTCCTCGGAAATAATCGAATTGACGGAAGAGGGAAAAATCGTTGTCGAGGATCAACGAATTTATCCGCCTTCACTTTACTATTCTGAAAAGGGAATTGTTACGAACATCAAGCGGCTACTCGCACAAACCGAGTATGAAGACCAGTTCCCGGAATCGGAATTTTTACTGGCCCTTGGAAAGCTGGAAGAGCGTCTAAATGTTTCTTATGCCTCAGCTCAAAAAGAGGCGATACAAACAGCCCTGCAGTCGCCCATGTTGATCTTGACGGGGGGACCCGGTACTGGGAAGACGACGGTAATCAAAGGGATTGTTGAGCTATATGCAGAGCTGCATGGTGTATCCATGGACATTAACGACTATAAAAAAGAGGGAAGCGATCCATTTCCATTCGTTCTTGCGGCTCCTACTGGCCGTGCAGCGAAACGAATGGCCGAATCGACTGGACTCCCCGCTGTTACGATCCACCGTTTGCTGGGGTGGAACGGGAGTGAAGGCTTTTCCCATGATGAGGATAATCAGTTGGATGGCCGGATCGTGATCATCGATGAGGTTTCCATGGTGGATACATGGCTGGCCAATCAATTGTTTAAGGCTTTGCCGGAAAATGTCCAAGTGATATTGGTAGGTGATGAAGATCAACTGCCATCGGTTGGCCCTGGGCAGGTTTTAAAGGATTTGCTTGCATCGAATTGTGTGCCTACTGTCAGTCTGGAACATATTTATCGTCAAGCTGATGGCTCATCGATCATTGAATTAGCCCATGGTATCAAAAAAGGAAAGCTTCCGGATGATGTGACGAAGCAGCAAGAAGATCGATCGTTCATTCGCTGCCAGACCGGGCAAATCGCTCAAGTAATCGAGAAAGTGGTTGCGAATGCGAGGACGAAGGGGTTCACGGCCAGGGATATACAGGTGCTGGCTCCCATGTATAGAGGGCCTGCCGGGATTGATGCACTGAATAAAATGCTTCAGGAAGTGTTCAATAGCAATGCGGATGAAAAGCGGCGGGAAATTAAATTCGGAGACGTGATATACAGAACGGGAGATAAGGTGCTTCAACTGGTGAACCAGCCAGAGGAGGGTGTCTTTAACGGCGATATGGGTGAAATCGTGTCCATATTGTTCGCTAAGGAAAATACCGATCATGTCGATAAAGTAATCATATCGTTCGAGGGAATCGAAGTGACATACACGAAACAGGACTTGAACCAGATTACACATGCGTATTGCTGCTCCATCCATAAGTCGCAGGGAAGCGAGTTCCCCATTGTCATTTTACCTGTAGTGAGAAGTTATTATCGGATGCTCCGCCGTAATTTATTGTATACGGCGATTACCCGCAGTAAAAATTTCTTGATCCTTTGCGGTGAAGAAGATGCATTCCGTCTAGGGATCGAGCGTAATGATGAGATGCGCCGGAAAACGACTTTGCGTGAAAAGCTGCGGGAGATTTTGAGTGAAGAAGATATGCCGGTGGAAAAGGGAGAGGTGCAAGAGCGTGAGGCAAGTTATCTTGAAATCTTCACGAATGCTGACCCGATGATCGGGATGGAGGATGTCACGCCTTATGATTTTATGTAGCTGATGATCAATGTTTGGTTCTTCATTTTGATAAATTTTGTTTGAAATTCATAGTTTTGGTGGAACTAATATAGAATATAACTTATATGAATGTGAAAGAGCAGGGGGGATTATGATGAAAAAAGGTTGGATAATAGGTATAGTCGTTGTCGTTTTACTTGTCATTTATGGGGCATCTTCTTACAACGGTCTTGTAAGCGCAAATGAAGACGTAGACAATAAGTGGTCACAGGTGGATAACCAATTAAAACGCAGAGCGGATTTGATTCCGAATCTTGTCGAAACGGTGAAGGGTTATGCTTCGCATGAAACGGAAGCCATTAAAGCGGTGAGTGATGCACGCTCGAAGTTGGCAGGTGCCAATTCGACTAAAGATGCTATTGATGCGAACCAAGAATTGAGTGGGGCTTTAAGCCGTCTTTTGGTGGTTGTCGAGAACTACCCGGATCTAAAGGCCAATGAAAACTTCAAGGGTCTCATGGATAGTTTGGAGGGGACGGAAAATCGCTTGTCGGTAGCACGGAAAGACTATAATGATGAAGTTACCAACTATAATAAGACGATTAAACGTTTTCCAAAGAATATGATGGCAGGCGCGTTCGGGTTCGATGCCAAACCATATTTTGAAGTGACCGATCAAGAAAAAGAAACGCCAAAGGTTGATTTCGGGAGCGATAAATAATGAAAAGACTCGCTGTGTTTGCGCTATTTTTCATTCTCACGTTCAGTTTAGCAAACGTAGTCGCAGCACAACCTAAAATTCCTGAACCAGTTGGGGATATATATGTCCAGGACTTTGCCGGAGTCCTGGATGATCAGGAAAAATCCGAACTCATCGAGCTTGGGAAACGGTTGGATGATGCCACAAAAGCACAAATTTCCGTTTTGACGGTTGATTCGTTAGAAGGATCTGAGATTGAGGAGTACTCGGTCCAGGCATTTAGGTCATTCAAGCTTGGTGATAAAGAACTTAACAATGGAGTCCTCATCGTCCTGGCCAAGAAAGAACGGAAAATCCGTATTGAAGTGGGGTACGGTTTGGAAGGTGCCATTACCGACATAAGATCGGGACAGATTTTGGACAATGTGGCTATCCCCGAGCTGAAGGCGGGTAAATCCGACCTTGCCCTTACTGAAACCTATAAGGCCGTATATAACGATGTCACGAAAGAATATAACTTAGGTGACGAGTTTCATCAAGATCTATCCGTTCAGCCCGAGTCTGAAACTTTTCAGCCATCAGGTTTACAGATTTTTCTCATTATCATCGTTGTCATCATCGTATTCATCATCGATGCCAAGTTCTTTAAAGGGTTTTTCCTTCAAATATTACTCAATATCCTCTTGATGTTCATCAGTCGCGGAGGTGGCGGTGGCCGTGGAGGCGGCAGCGGTCCACGGGACGGCGGCGGCGGAAGTTCCGGCGGCGGAGGTTCCAGCAGAGGATGGTAAGGTGGATCTGACCGGGAAACCGGTCTTTTTTTATGCCCGCTCTCTGGGTATCCGTAAGGTCGAGCAACAATGGAAAACCTTTCAGCACATCTATTTTCATGATGAAAGAAATAATAAAAATGTTCGGAAAGGCGGGATGACCTTGCGGACGTTTTCTTTATTGAAAGGGATGCCGGTTTTTACAACCAAAGGAGAAAGAATCGGCACGGTCCACGATTTATCGATATCTGAATCGGGTCAGGTGACAGGCTTGGTCATTCATCAACAGGCATTGTTCAAAAGAGCTTTTCATTTAAAACTGGACGAAATATCTTCTTTCGGTCAAGATGGGATCTTCATCGTCCATCAGGATTCAGCCCTAGGGAAAGTGCCTGCGGATTCCATGTGCTTAACGAAGGACGAATTATTGGGACGCATGCTTTTTTCAGAAATGGGTGAGGAGCTTGGTTTACTGCAGGATGTATATTTCAGGGAAAAAATGGGCACGATTATAGCGTATGAAACAACGGATGGTTTTTTCTCGGAGTCGACAGTGATAGAATCAAAACAGCCGCCTGCATTTGGGAAGGATACCATCATTGTTTCAGTTTATGAACAGTGAGGTGTCCATTTTGGAAATGAAATGTCCGAATTGCCGCAGTAAAGATGTTGGGAAGATTGGCGTTAATCAATATTATTGTTGGAATTGCTTTATTGAAATGACCTTATCCGAAGGGATCATTAATACGCACCAGGTCGAGGAAGATGGAAGTTTAAGCTCTTTGGACGACTTGTTTGATGAAAATGACCGCCGCTTCAGTATGTAATTAACGGAAGAGGTGTTTGCAATGGCTAGACGTTCACGCAATAATCTAATGAATATGGGTTCGGACTTGATGAACTCGAAGATGATCAAACGGAATATGAAGAAAATACGCAAAAGATTAAAATCATTATTATAATCGGAATGGGTGTCCTGATAATGAGGGCACTCTTTTTTATGTATGAAAACCTTCCGCCTTTCGAAGAATAAATGAGCGGGAGGTGTTTAATTGTGAGTATTCGTCTAAAGTGGTTTTATCGCCTGGGTTTTTTATTGCTCTTATTTTTCGTTATCTATATTTTTATGAAACTTAAGCCCATGTGGGGACCTGTCGTTACTGTTTGTGTGACGGTACTGCTGCCTTTTTTGGTTGGTGCGTTCATCAGTTATTTGCTGCACCCGGTAGTGGAATATTTAAATGAGAAAGGGATGCGTCGCTGGCTTTCGATAACGATCATCTATTTGCTGTTTTTCGGAGGGGCTGGTTTTGCTGTTTATAAAGGCATTCCAATAATGGTCAGTCAGGTTCGAGAGCTGTCGGAAAGCGTACCGGAACTGGTTGAACAGTACAGGAGCCGGATAGATAAGCTTAATCATCAAACGGCGGCCTGGCCGTTCGGAATTCATGAAAGATTCGAAGAAGGTGTCATCCTTTTTGAAGCTTGGCTGAAGCGTATTCCCGAAAAGGCGATGGAGTATGCAATGAAGATGATTGATTTCATCGTACTGATTGCGTTGATTCCATTCATTGCTTTTTATATCCTGAAAGATTTCACGGCATTAAAAAAAATGGCATGGTATATGACACCGAAAAAATGGCGAAAGCAGGGACGGGCATTCGTTCGTGATGTGGATGCGTCGCTTGGAGGCTATATTCGCGGACAAATCATCGTCTGTGTCGTGATCGGTTTAATTTCCTCGCTGCTTTTCTGGATAGTCGGAATGCAATATCCGCTGCTTTTGGGGGCGATAATCGGAATAACGAATGTCATTCCCTATTTCGGTCCCATAATCGGGGCCATTCCTGCAGTGATTATCGCCGCGACAATGTCAGTGAAAATGGTATTGATCATAGCGGTCATCGTGCTTGCACTCCAATTCCTGGAGGGGAATATCCTGTCGCCGCTAATAGTCGGTAAAAGCCTCCATATGCATCCGCTGTTCATCATGCTTGCATTATTGGCCGGTGGTGAAATAGGCGGGATCACGGGCATGGTCCTTTCGATTCCCATTTTGGCAGTATTGAAAGTTTTTGTTCTGCATGCCCGCGTTCACTTTAGAAAGAAGCCGTCCCTTGTTGACAAATAAAAGTCTTGTGAATATAATCCATTACATAAGATAATTCGTTGAAGGATGAAGTATGCTGAAGTCCATCTAAAAGAGAGGGGTCCCCTAGGCTGAAAGGGACTGCAAGGTGAAGAGCAGCAGAAAGCTAGTCCTGAGAGCAGCTAATACCTGCCGTCATGCCGCGTTAAGGCTTTTATGAAGGTGATGGACATGGGATTTCCCTGCGTCCATAATCAGGGTGGTACCGCGAGTCAACTCTCGTCCCTGTTTTGGGGATGGGAGTTTTTTGTGTGCTCAAAATTACATAATTTTAAAAGGAGGATATATATATGAAGTATTTAACTGGTGCTCAAATCCGCCAAATGTATTTAGATTTTTTTAGTGAAAAAGGCCATAACATCGAACCAAGTGCGTCATTGGTTCCTCATGAAGATCCATCACTGCTTTGGATAAATTCAGGTGTCGCTACTTTAAAGAAATATTTTGATGGACGGGTGATTCCTGAAAATCCAAGGATTACAAATGCACAGAAGGCAATCCGTACAAACGATATTGAAAACGTAGGGAAAACTGCACGTCATCATACGTTTTTCGAAATGCTCGGTAACTTTTCCATTGGTGAATACTTCAAAGAAGAAGCCATCACATGGGCATGGGAGTTTTTGACGGATGAAAAATGGATTGGGTTCGACAAAGAGAAATTGGCTGTGACAATCCATCCTGAAGATGATGAAGCATTCGAACTCTGGAATAAAAAAATCGGTGTTCCTGCTGAAAGAATCATTCGTCTGGAAGAAAACTTCTGGGATATCGGTGAGGGTCCAAGCGGCCCGAATACAGAGATTTTCTATGACCGCGGACCAGCGTACGGCGATGATCCGAATGACCCGGAACTATATCCAGGCGGGGAAAATGAACGTCATCTAGAAGTCTGGAATCTTGTGTTTTCTCAATTCAACCATAATCCTGACGGCTCTTATACACCTCTTCCAAAGAAAAATATCGATACGGGCATGGGACTTGAACGTATGGCTTCCGTCGTTCAAGATGTGGCGACGAACTATGATACGGATTTATTCATGCCAATCATCCGGGCAGTCGAAGAAATCTCAGATGTGAAATATGGTGTCGATGCAGAAAAAGATGTTGCATTCAAAGTCATTGCCGACCATATTCGTACGGTAGCCTTTGCGGTAGGTGACGGGGCTCTTCCATCCAATGAAGGGCGCGGTTATGTATTACGCCGTTTGCTTCGAAGAGCGGTTCGTTATGCTAAGCAAATCAACATCAATCGTCCATTCATGTTCGAGCTTGTGACGGTCGTTGGCGAAATCATGAAAGACTTCTACCCTGAAGTCCTCAAGAATAAAGAGTTCATTGCAAAAGTTATCAAGAATGAAGAGGAACGCTTCCATGAAACTCTAAATGATGGACTGTCCATCCTTTCTGAAGTCATAAAAAAGGAAAAGGAAAAAGGCGGTACGACCATTCCGGGCAGTGATGCATTCCGTTTATATGACACATATGGTTTCCCGATCGAGTTAACGGAGGAATATGCAGAAGAAGAAGGCATGACGGTCGATCAAGCTGGATTTGAAAAAGAAATGGATGCACAGCGCGAACGTGCCCGTTCAGCGCGTCAAGATGTTGATTCCATGCAAATCCAAGGCGGGGTATTAGGAGATATTAAAGTTGAAAGTGAGTTTGTCGGCTATGATCAAGTTGCGATCGAAGCCAAAGTTTCTGCTATCATTAAAAATGGCGAGCTTGTAACGGACGCACAAGAAGGTGAGGAAGTTCAGGTAATACTGAACAGGACTCCTTTCTACGCGGAAAGCGGGGGTCAAATAGCTGATAAAGGAACGATGGCTAATGAATCCGTTAAGTTGGATGTCCATGATGTTCAAAAAGCTCCAAATGGCCAAAATCTGCACCGTGTAACTGTGGCTGCCGGCACTTTAATGTCAGGTTCCGATATCGTTGCTTCGGTAAATCATGAAAATCGCATCCATATCACGAAAAATCATACAGCGACACATCTTCTGCATCAGGCGTTGAAAGATGTGCTAGGTACACATGTCAATCAGGCAGGTTCACTCGTACAAGCTGAGCGCCTTCGCTTCGATTTCTCTCATTTTGGCCAGATAACGGCGGAAGAGATTGAGCGGATCGAAACGATTGTAAATGAAAAGATTTGGCAAAGCCTTCAAGTGAACACTGATTATAAAAACATTGAAGAAGCCAAAGCGATGGGCGCAATGGCCCTGTTCGGCGAAAAATACGGCAAGATTGTCCGTGTCGTGCAAATAGGCGATTATAGTCTTGAACTTTGCGGTGGAGTTCACGTCCCGAATACCGCGGTAATAGGCTTGTTCAAAATCGTTTCAGAAAGCGGCATCGGTGCGGGAACTCGCCGGATAGAAGCAGTAACGGGTGCAGGAGCATACAAATTGATGACTGATCAAATTGGTGTCTTGAAAGACGCGGCTGCTAAATTGAAAACGAACTTGAAAGATGTACCGTCAAGAATTGAAACGGTCTTGGCTGAAGTGAAGGATCTTCATCGTGAGAATGAAAGCCTGACTGCAAAATTAAGTAATATTGAAGCAGGAAGCCTTGTTTCTAACGTAAAAGACATAAATGGGGTTCAAGTATTGGTGGCAAAGGTTCAAGCTACCGACATGAATAATCTTCGTGCCATGGCGGATGATTTGAAACAAAAGCTCGATTCTGTCATTATCGTATTAGGATCGGCTCAAGGTGATAAAGTCAATTTGATTGCCGGAGTTACGAAGGATTATATCGATCGCGGTTTCCATGCAGGTAAATTGATCAAAGAAGTTGCTTCCCGTTGCGGCGGAGGCGGTGGCGGACGTCCAGATATGGCCCAAGCCGGCGGAAAAGACCCAGAAAAATTGGATGCAGCACTTAATTTTGTTGAAGAATGGGTCTTATCGATTTCATAATCAATGGAAAGTGTTGTACAATGTAGATATTAGTGGATTCTGGACGCTGAGGAGAGGTGCATGTTAATGAGTTCCTTTGATAAAACGATGAAATTTAATTTTCCCGAAGAACCATTCGAAAGAGATGTACAAGAAGTATTGTCTCAAGTGTATGTTGCACTTCAGGAAAAAGGTTATAACCCGATCAACCAGATTGTCGGTTATCTATTATCTGGTGACCCGGCCTATATCCCGCGCCATATGGATGCTCGAAACATTATTCGTAAGCTTGAACGCGATGAAATCATCGAAGAATTGGTTAAGTCGTATCTTAAGAACCATCGAGAGGAATACTAATGCGCACAATGGGACTTGATTTAGGTTCAAAAACCATCGGCGTTGCCGTGAGTGACGCGATGGGGTGGACTGCACAAGGATTGGAAACGATCAAAATTAACGAAGCTGGTAATGACTTCGGCTTTAAACGTCTCAATGAAATAATAAAAGAGCATGAAATTTCTAAAATTGTCCTAGGTTTACCTAAAAATATGAATGGAACCGTTGGACCGCGAGGCGAGATCAGTCAAGATTTCGCCAAACGATTAGAAAAAAAATTCAAGCTGCCTGTGTTTCTCTGGGATGAACGGTTGACAACTATGGCGGCTGAACGTGTCCTTCTTGAGGCGGACGTGAGCCGAAGCAAACGCAAGAAAGTCATTGATAAAATGGCAGCTGTCATGATTCTGCAAGGTTTCTTGGACAGACAAACAAATTCAATATGAGGTGGAATACAAATGGAACACGGCGAAAACAATATTACAGTAGTAGATGAAAACGGAAACGAGCAGCTTTGCGAAATCCTTTTCACATTCGACTCAGATAAATTCAACAAATCTTATGTACTTTATTATCCGATGTCTGCAGAAGATGAAGAGGAAGAAATTGAAATCCACGCTTCATCATTCGTACCAAGCGAAGATAATAAAGATGGTGAACTTACACCGATCGAAACCGAAGAAGAATGGGATCTGGTCGAAGAAATGTTAAATACATTCCTTGACCAAGAAGAAGCTGAAGAAGAATAAGATTAGAAATAACCGACCTCGATCAGGTCGGTTTTTTTCATTTATGTACCAGCAATTTATCTTTTCTCTACTAATAAAAGAATAAAAGTAGCGAGCGGACCCAAAAATAATGATAGCAAGAACCAATTCAACGCCGTTCTATTTTTACCTTGAGCAAGTCCGGCGTTTATGAGTGCCAATGTCCCCCACCCTACAAAATAAGAATTATCCAACTCCTTCACACCCTTCTTCAGCTTATAATTAATAATAGCATTCCTTCATGCGTATTCCAGTCATTTCCTGAAAATTCCTTACACATGCAGGGGGGAAAATTGGGGGCGTTTTTTAAGCTAAAGAGAGAAGATGTCACTATTTTCCTGGTGAATTACATCTGTATATTGACAAAACTAGTGCATTTTTGCCATAAATAGAGTAGAAATGAATGTAGTTTTGCAAAAACCATGTAATTATTTGTTGATTTTAGTATAATGTTCGAAGCAAAGTTTAATTAAAGAAAGCATCACCTAGAAACCATTCTGTAGTTGGTGTGAGTTTGCAGGGGGAATGAAAATGGATGAAAAAGATAAAAATCTATCTAAAAAGGAACATATCCGAATGAAATTGTTAGAACGGCAAGGAGAAGCCAAGCTGGTACGTAAAATCATCATGATTACGATAGCTTCGCTTATTTTATTAATTGGGATAGTTGGTCTTGTGGGCTTTTTATATATCAACTCAGCCATGAAACCAGTCGATCCTGATGATGACACCATCAAAAAAGTGAAAATCCCAATCGGATCTTCCGTGAACGAAATTTCAACACTGCTTGAAGAGCAAGGAATAATCAAGGACGCACGCGTATTCAAATATTATATTAAATTTCGGAATGAATCCGGTTTTCAGGCAGGTGAGTATAAATTGTCACCTTCCATGCCAATTGAAGATATTGTCACAAGCATCAAAACCGGGAAACTCATGAAAGAGGCTGCATTGAAGATAACGATTCCTGAAGGAAAGCAGCTTATCCAGATTGCCGATATCATTGCAGTGAAGACGGATGAAGATCCGAAAAAGGTCTTTAAGGAATTGAATGATAAGAAATTCGTTAAGTCCATGGAAAAGAAATTTCCGGAGCTCTTGACGTCGGAAATTGAAAATAAAAAGGTTTTATATCCACTTGAAGGGTACCTTTTCCCAGCTACATATGACTTTTATGAGAAAAAGCCGACATTGGAATCCATAGTCACCGAGATGCTGAAGAAAACGGAAGAGACATTGCAGGCATACGAGCCCCAGATGGACAAAAGCGATTATTCCGTACACCAGATGCTGACTTTCGCTTCGCTTGTCGAAGAAGAAGCCACGGCAAAAGTTGATCGCGGAAAGATAGCTTCCGTCTTTTATAATCGGATGAAGGAAGGTATGCCGCTTCAAACGGATCCGACCGTTCTGTATGCAAAAGGTTCACATAAGAGTAAGGTGTACTACAAAGACCTTGAGGTGAAGTCCCCGTATAATACGTATAAGAACAAGGGGCTGCCGCCAGGACCGATTGCCAATGCCGGAAAGACCTCGATTGATGCGGTTTTGAAACCTCAGAAAACGGATTTCCTATACTTTTTGGCAACACCTGAAGGGGAAGTCCTTTACTCCAAAACTTTGGATGACCATAATAACAAAAAGGCAGAGCATATTTCCAATAAATAAATAAAAAAATGGCAAAGCGACTGAGGGGGGAGAGATATTACTTTCCCCTTGTTTTTATGATAGAATAGTACAAGTGAATTTTAGATCCGATTTTTATCGGTGACGTAACTCGGCGAATGCCGGGTTTTATTTTGAAAGATAAGGAAATGTAGATCGTCAAGCATACTTGTTTCAGCTCCTTGTGAAAAATTGTAGGCATTTGAAGATGAAATCTTTTTTGACCGATCAATTTCTTCATGTACTGACCAAGCGCTTTCGTTTTTCTTATAATTGGAGGAAACGTTTTGAACGGAAAAATAGAACAATATCTTCATTCCTTAATTCCGGAGCGTACGGGTTTGATTAAGGAGTTGGAAGACTTTGCAATTGAAAATAGTGTGCCGATCATGGAGCCGGAAGGTATTGAGGTGCTGCTTCAGATTTTAAGGCTTCATCAGCCTAAGGCGATTCTGGAGGTAGGTTCGGCCATTGGCTATTCGGCCATAAGGATGGCTGAGACCCTTCCGGAGGCTCAAATCGTTACACTTGAACGAAATGAAGCCCGTATTGAGCAGGCAAGAACTAACTTCGAGAAGGCTGGACTGTCCAAAAGGATTACCCTCATTGAAGGTGATGCCCTTGAAGCGGGACCGAAAGTCATGGAACATGGTCCGTTTGATATCATCTTCGTTGATGCAGCTAAAGGGCAGTACAAGCGATTCTTTGAACTATTTGAACCAATGCTTGCAGATGCTGGCATTATCATTACGGATAATGTTTTATTTAAAGGATTGGTTGCCGAAAATATTGAAGAAATGGAAATGACGAGACGTAAGCGAGCTCTCATCAAAAAAATCAGAGACTTTAACATCTGGTTACATGACCATCCTCATTTCGATACCGTAATTTTGCCGATTGGTGATGGTGTGGCCATAAGTAAACATAGAGGTGACAAAAATGAAAAAACCTGAATTACTCGTGACTCCAACAAGTGTCAGTCATATAACAGAACTCATCGATGCAGGAGCAGACGCCTTCGTCATTGGCGAACAACGTTATGCCCTTAGGCTGGCAGGGGAGTTCAAACGTGAGGATGTCAAGAAGGCGATTGAGCTTGCACATGCCGCAGGCAAGAAAGTGTACGTGTCAATGAACGCCATTTTCCATAATGAAAAAGTGGACGAGCTTGAAGAGTATGTCACATTCCTTAAGCAGAATGGTGCTGACCGGATCATATTCGGTGATCCGGCAGTCTTAATGGCTGTCCGTGCCGCGGCACCTGATATGCCCCTGCACTGGAATACAGAGATGACGGTAACGAACTGGTACACATGTAATTATTGGGGAAAACGCGGTGCTGTCCGTGCCGTGGCTGCCCGTGAAATAAGCCTGGACGAGATAGTGGAAATGAAAGAAAATGCCGAAGTGGAGATTGAAGTGCAAGTGCACGGCATGACGTGTATGTTCCAATCCAAGCGTACGCTTCTGGGGAATTACTTTGAATACCAAGGCAAGGCATTGGAAGTGGAAAATCGGAAGGAACATAGAAATATGTTCTTGCATGATAAGGAACGTGAAAATAAATACCCGATTTATGAAGATGAAAATGGTACACATATCATGAGTCCCAATGATATGTGCATGATTGATGAACTTCAGGAATTGATTGAAGCGGAAATTGATTCCTTGAAAATCGAAGGGTTATTACAAACACCGGAATATACCATCGAGATGACAAAGTTATATCGGGAAGCGATTGACGTATGTGCAGATGACCCTGACCGTTATGATGATATGAAATCGGAACTATTTGAAAAGGTCAAAGCGGTTCAGCCGGATAGTCGTGAGTTGGATACAGGATTCTTCTTTAAAGAATCGGTTTATTAAAGAAAAGGGTAAGAGAAAGAGGAGGAATAGCCTTGAATGCTATTGCTGATAAAATTTCCAAGATCGTTGATGGAAAGAGAGTCATTGTAAAAAAACCGGAATTGCTGGCTCCGGCTGGCAACCTGGAAAAATTAAAAATCGCCGTCCATTACGGCGCGGATGCCGTATTCATTGGCGGGCAGGAATATGGTCTTCGTTCCAATGCAGGCAACTTCACGTTTGAGGAAATGAAGGAAGGCGTCGAATTCGCTAAAAAGTATGGTGCTAAAGTATATGTAACAACAAATATCTTCGCACATAATGAAAATATCGATGGTCTTGATGAATACCTGGAAGGTCTTCAGGAGGCTGGTGTTCATGGAATCATCGTCGCCGATCCATTAATCATCGAAACTTGTAAACGGGTCGCTCCTAACGTCGGAATCCATTTAAGCACACAGCAATCGCTGTCGAACTGGAAGGCTGTTCAGTACTGGAAAGAGGAAGGCCTGGAGCGCGTTGTTTTGGCACGTGAGACGAGTGCTGATGAAATCCGTGAAATGAAGGAGAAGGTCGATATCGAAATCGAGGCTTTCGTTCACGGGGCCATGTGCATTGCCTATTCTGGACGCTGCACCCTTTCGAACCATATGACGGCGCGTGATTCGAACCGTGGCGGCTGCTGTCAGTCATGCCGTTGGGATTACGATTTATATGAGTTGGATCAAGATGGGGAAAAGGCTCTATTCGATAAAGAAGATGCTCCATTCGCAATGAGTCCAAAAGACCTGAAGCTTATTGAATCCTTGCCAGGCATGATTGAAATTGGCATTGATAGCTTGAAAGTCGAAGGAAGAATGAAGTCCATTCATTATATTGCTACAGTTGTCAGTGTCTATCGTAAAGTGATTGATGCGTATTGTGCCGATCCGGACAATTTCAAGATTAAAAAAGAATGGCTTGAGGAGCTTGATAAGTGTGCAAACCGTGAGACGGCATCATCGTTCATGGAAGGGGAAATTCCTGGGTATAAACAGCAAATGTTCGGGAATCATACCGTAAAGACTCGCTTCGACTTCGCGGGATTGGTGCTTGAATATAACGAGGAAACTCAAATCGCCACCATGCAGCAACGTAACTTCTTCAAGCCTGGTGATGAAGTGGAGTTTTTTGGACCGGAAATCGAAAACTTCACTCAAAAAATCGGTACGATCTGGGATGAGTCAGGTAAGGAGCTGGAGGCAGCTCGCCATCCGCTTCAAATTGTCCGCATTCAAGTAGATAATCGAGTATATGTGAACAATATGATGCGGAAGGAGAATTGACATGACAAGGAAAAAACCAGTGGTCATCGGAGTTACCGGAGGGTCAGGATCAGGTAAAACAAGTGTTACCCGTTCCATTTTTGAATTCTTTCAAGGACATTCGATCTTGATGATCGAACAAGATTATTACTATAAAGATCAAAGTCATTTGCCTTTTGAAGAACGGTTGAAAACGAATTATGATCACCCTCTGGCATTTGATAATGATTTGTTAATCGATCACATTAACGCATTGCTGCGCTATGAAACGATAGAAAAACCAGTTTATGATTATTCGATCCATACACGTTCAGAAGAAGTCATCACAGTTGAGCCCCAGGATGTCATCATCCTTGAAGGGATTCTTGTGCTGGAGGATGAGCGCCTCCGGGATCTGATGGATATGAAACTGTATGTTGATACTGACGCAGACTTGCGGATACTCCGTCGGATGACCCGTGATATTAAAGAACGCGGCCGTTCCATAGATTCCGTCATCGATCAATACATCAGTGTCGTTCGCCCGATGCATAATCAATTCATAGAACCGACGAAGCGTTATGCCGATATCATCATTCCAGAAGGCGGTCAAAACCATGTGGCGATTGACCTTATGGTGACAAAAATAAGGGACATACTTGAAACATCATTGCTGTAACAACGTTTTAACAAAAATATTACCTGAAAATTGAATAGCAGCCCACTCTTTGCCCACCAAGTAAAGGATGTGGGCTGCAAAATCATTAACTTGCATAATTGATTTTATTTGTTTATTTATCTCTTTACTTATATGAGCGTATACGTTTAATGTAGCCTTTATAGATGCGTGTCCGACCCTTAATTGTATTCCTGGAACTGTTTCTTCGTTTTCTAATAATAAGGCCGTATGAGTGTGCCTGAGGCCGTGTGGAGTGATTTTGGGAACTCCTGCTTTTTTAAATAGTATTTAGTTGATACCCGAAATTCGAGCTGGGTCAGGTTTGTCCGGTTTATCGGAAAAGATAAAATTAAAATCCTTATGATTTCAATTGTTTAATTACTAGTGGCGGAATAGGCATCTTACGTTTTAGAGCTGATATATACTCATTTCTTAAGTCGTTTTTATGAAATAATGTCTTATTAACATTAAGAATCGCACTTTCAAAATCAATATCATCCCACTTTAACCAACAGCCTCACCAATCCTTAATCCAGAAAAGGCCAATACAAGAAATAAAGTTAATTCTTTTTTTGATTTCAACTTAAGCTCTCCTTTGCCCAATACCCTTTATTTCCTTCTCCAGTTTCAATGTATTTCTCTCTTGGTAATTTTGCCTCCACTATTTAATTTTCCACTGAACATTTCCTACTCTTTTCTTGATCACTTTTATGCTTATATTGTGGATTAATCGACGAGGGTCCCTTCGAATATCTTCATTACATTAATTAAATTTACTTACTTCAGGATTTTGTTTATAAAGGCTTTCTTATAAGGATATAGAAAAAACCCGAATAATAAGGGGACTTTTTTTACGTGTCCATTATTCGAGGATAGTACAAGACCGGAGGGGAGCTTTTCTTAATTCGTGTTCAAGGATTGAAAGGTAAATTTCTTTTTGAAAGGAGAATAAATGAATAGTAATTGGGAAATTATTCATTAAAAACAGGTATCTGCTCAGTTTATAAGTTTATTATAGATTGAAAGGCTACTCCCGCTGCAATAAATGAACCAATATGAAAAAAAGCAGTGCCCCCTAGTGTAAACAACCTCCCTATTCAATTTGCGAAATGTCGTTATATTATTGCCTCCAACATAGACTTTAATATGATTATACAGGCAAGATTTACTGTTGATGAAAATTGGGATAAACGTAGTTTTGTAAGAAAATCACTTCTCTTTTTAGGGATTCGGTAATTGAAATTAACGACTCCATATTCTGCTGTAATGAATTGATTTGTTTTTCCATTTTTCTTATTTTTCTACTTTGTTCCTTTGCTTCTTTTTCTGCTTGTTTCTCTACTAAAGCGGATTGTTCAATTTCAAGTGCAACACCTCCTGATGCAACCAAATCTCCAATGGTAACGATTATAGCTCCGACCAATGCTAATATAAATCCAGCATTAGACTCAGATTCTGCTTCTGATTTTGATTTTGATTTTGATGTATTTTTTGAGTTGTCAGTTACTCCTTCTTCAACTTCTTCAACTTCTTCTTCAATTTGTGCAACTTCTTGGGCCTCTAATGCAATTCCCAAAATAGTGAGAATGTTTCCTATGTTTACAATCATCGAACCAAAAAAACTAATCTTATCCCCAGCATGAGCAGGTAAGGAATACAATATATTATTTTCCTCAGGTCTTTGGTCCAAAGCTTCTCACCCTCTTGGTTGTGAATTTATTTTTTCAATTAAACACATTGTAATGTCAGTTAATGAGTCCTGAATCACTAAAAATTTGGAAATTTCCTCTTTAATATCATTTTCTTTTAAATCTGTGGGTACAACATTTTCTACCCTGGATATTAAACTATTTAGACAATCTAATATATCATTGAATGTTTTGATTAATAATTCATGTTCCGTTACTAAGATATATGGAGGGGAAATGGTCTCAAGAGATTGTAAACTGCTTTGACTTACACTTATCGCATTTTTTATATCTAAACAATATTGATTATAATCAGAAATGATTCCATTCGAATAAATAGGATAAATCATATTAGATACATATACTAAATTCCCTCCAACGAGATGGAGAGTTTGACCGTATTGCTTGAAACTTTTTCTCATTAGAATCCCCCCTTGATTAACCGAAAGACTTTGGGCTTATTACTTAAATAATGTATGTGAAAGTAAATAAAATGGTTCAATATAAAAGTAATGTTGGTAAATAATTAGACCTGTTAGAAAATCGATCTCTTTTTTGTCAGCACAACATACGCCCGCCGGTTAAAGTGAATTAGGTGGTATAAAAAAGGTGATTATATTCATGGCCCATGAAATCCACATCAAAATGCGAACTTGTCCATCAGTTTATTCACAATTCCATTAAAGTTCATGCATGGTTAACCCCGCTTTTCACCTTCATCGCGATTCCTATTCCCTGTATACATGTGAATGCTATTTTGTTAGCAGGATAATCAATACCTTATTACACTGTTTAATAATCTTCCAGAATTCCTGTATGGTTTCAGCTTTTCCGCAGAAGGAACTTACAGGTTCTATAAATACATCTAGAACCCAATGGGCTGTGTAATAAAGAATTTTCTCGAGAATTATCCACATGAGAGAATTGAGCAATGGCTTTACGTTTATTTTTTAATATTTTGTTTTAAGGCTGGACACTTTCACAGGGGGCTTGGGGGACATTTCATCTTTCAAAGGTTGAATAATGATGGCATTGGCTGTCAGCATCCTGTTTCTCTTCTTTGGAACTTTGCGGATCATGCCGAGGTCTTCAAGTTTTTTCATTAAACGTTTGCCTGTTTTATATGAAACTCCCAGGTTAAAAGCGATTGTATTTTTACACATGTAGCTCACACCGATTTGCTTGCAGCTGTGGCGTTTTAAAACCTCCAGTGAAGCCAATTAGTCTATCCTGTACGTCCGCGCGCTTAAGACGCACGTATAGTGTCTCTATAAGTAAGCACGTACTGCTTTATTCATTACTTCTCTTTCTGTGAAAGGTGATAGGTTTTTATATGATTCTTGATTGGATATTACATCGATTCGTTTCTTCATTAATATATTGTCTCGTGTTTGGAAATAAAAAAGCAACGTTCACCATAATGAATCATGGCAAACCATCAATTATACACGCTGTGCTCTTTTGTATATGGGGGAATGGTCTGCCCACCTATTGCCCACCGATTATCAATTCATATCTATAATCGTCTGAAAAGAAGAGGTAATTGGTGTTCATGAAACTTTGATGTATTGCATCTTGATTTAGATGGAATACTACCCCTTATCCCATATAACGTTTGACCTTATGGTGACAAAAATTCAAACAATCCTTGAACAAAAGTCTTTTTTGTAATAACATAGCATAAATAATGATATGTGCCATTTTCCTCCGTTTTTTAAAATAATCCCATTTATTTATTGGGAAAGACTGGACAAATGTTGGAAAACGCAATACTCTATTCTTGATACAGAACGAACCGGCTGCTCACCGCAGTCGGTTTATATACTAAGGAACGGATGTTTCTTAGTATCAATGCGCGTACTTTTTTATT
>NZ_JBHZPF010000079.1:0-13905 GCF_042787975.1 Peribacillus sp. YIM B13482 | reverse complement strand
ACTTAAAAAATTGTCGATGCAGGCGATGCTTACTTTCGCTGCCATTAATTTAAAGAAGATGGCCAATTGGACATGGCGAGGTCCAAAAATGGCCTAACATAGTGGGCTCGTAGAGCCCCAATCTCCTAACTTCAGGCAAAAATTCAAAGGGAATCTCAAAAAGGGGTTCGGAATTTTTTAATTCCGAACCCCTTTTGTCTACAAACTGAAATGTAACTTCCAATTAATTGTGGTTAAGTATAAAAAATACCCTGGGTATGAAACCATCCAGGGTATTTTTTCTTTATACTGATTTTATCGGAATCAAGATCGCTTTCCATCGCTATACTCTTTTCCACAGCCATCCGGATAAGATTAAATGACCATCTTTTTACCGGCATTTAATTGAACTTCCTGCTTAGGAGTTTCTGCTTTCTTGTTTTGCTTTACCCTAAAGTGATAAACCGCATAACATCCAAGGAAGAATGTCCCCCCGCAATAAAGGGCCATGCGCTGCTCGGGAACAAACGCAAGACTGATCATGACGATGCAGTTTGCTATCAAGGCAAGAATGGGGATGAATGGGTATAGCGGTACTTTGAATTTCAGATTTTCTACCTTTCCGCCTTGGCGGGTATATGATCTTCTAAAAGCAAGAAGACAAGCCGCGATTGCAATCCAGCCAATTTGTGCTCCTAATCCTGCAAGGGAGAGAAGAAAGACAAACACTGTTTTGGCGGCTACTACACTTGAAAGTAAAGACAAACCAGCTATTGCAAGGGTGATAAGCAAGGCATTAAGCGGAATTCCTCGCTTATTTACCATACCGAGCTTCGGACTTGCCATGCCTTCCTTAGAAAGCGAGTAAAGCATACGTGTTGCCGCATAAAGGCCGGAGTTTGCAACGGACAAAAGCGCTATTAGAATGATGAAGTTCATGATGTCAGCCGCATAAGGAACTCCGATACTATCCAATACAACAACGAATGGACTTTCAACGATTCCTGCCTGTTCCCTTGGAATCAGCGCTGAAAGAACAGAGACAGAAAGAACGAAGAAGAAAAGGGTACGCCAAACTGTTTGTTTGATCGATTTAGGTATGACCTTTTCTGGATTTTCACTTTCTCCCGCGGCAATTCCGATTAGCTCTGTGCCCTGGAATGAAAAGTTCACTGTAATCATTGTGATAAGCAGGGCCGATATCCCATTGGGGAAGAGGCCTTCACTGAAAAAGTTGGAGAAAAATGGTGCTTCTTGTCCACCTTTCATATCAATAAGACCAAACATGGCAGCACCGCCAACGATGATGAACAGAATGATGGCCAATACTTTTATGCTGGAAAAAACAAACTCCGATTCGCCAAATGCCTTTGCTGATAAAGCGTTTAGTGAAAATATGAGAAAAGCAAAGATTGCGCACCACATCCAAACGGGTGATCCAGGAAACCATCTTTGCATAAGCTGTCCTGCTGCCAGAAACTCTAAGGCAACTGTAACGGCCCAACCTAACCAGTAAAGCCATCCAATGGCAAAGCCGGTTCCAGGACCGATGAATTTTGTCGCATATGTCTGAAACGATCCGGAAACAGGCATGGCAACCGATAGTTCACCTAGACAAAGCATCGTTAAATACATGATGAAGCCGCCAACTATGTAAGAGAGGATAGCACCGATGGCACCTGCTTCATGAATGGTATAGCCTGAACCAAGGAAAAAGCCGGTACCAATACATCCCCCTATTGAAATCATAAATAAATGTCTAGCTTTCATACTCCGTTTTAATTCATTTGGTTGATTATCTGCTGTTTTCATTGAAAGACTCCTTTACCTGATGGGTGCAAACGGTTTCATTTATGTTGGGACGTTATTAGGGAATTTGTGTTCAACCACAAGTCTAAAAGCTTCGATTTTGAATCTTAGGAGATGTCGAATTCCCTCGGAAAAGAGATTACTTCTGCATTTAAGAAAGATGTGACAATGAACATAGGCATCTATGCAGAATAAACGATAGCGCCGCTTAATAAAGAAAAGGAAGCCAAGCGTCAGGAAACCAGGGTGTGAATTGAACATGTCGATCATCCGCAAATGGGGAGAGAAGCACCCTGATGTGATATTTCCAATGAAGCATCCATTAGTGAACTCTCTCTCTATTTCTATCAATAACTGTCATCTCAATAGGGTTCGATCTATTTTACATCTACCAGTAAACCTGAAGTGATAAGGTGGTCTTCCGCTCCATAAAGCAGTTTTTCTCCAAGTAATGAGCCCATTAATGCTACAGCAACTTCAGCTGTTTTATTATGCTCGTCCAATATTGGATTTATCTCTACAAACTCTGCAGATGTAATGATATTAGCTTCAGCTAGCATTTCCATGGCAAGATGGCTCTCACGGTAACTAATGCCTCCCATTACAGGCGTTCCGACCCCTGGTGCATCATCTGGATCAAGACCATCAAGGTCAAGGGATAAATGTACAAGATCCGTACGTTCTTTCAGATAGGCAATCGATTCTTCCATCACTTTTGTCATACCCATTCTATCAATCTCATGCATAGTATAGACTTTAATACCTTTTTCCCTGATTAGTTCTTTCTCACCTTGATCTAAAGAACGGGCACCAATAATGACAATATTCTCTGGTTTGACTTTTGGGGAATAGCCGCCAATGTTAGTCAGTACAGGGTGGCCAAGGCCTAAACTTACTGCAAGGGACATACCATGGATATTTCCTGATGGGGAAGTTTCGGCTGTGTTTAAATCGCCATGCGCATCATACCAAATTACCCCTAAATTTTCAGAATGCTTCGCTAAACCGGATAATGTGCCGATTGCTATACTGTGATCTCCCCCCAATACTAAAGGAAACCTATTTGATTGGATGACTTCATCCACTTTTTGACTTAATTTTTCATTACCTTCTGCAACATCCTGTAGATTCTTTAAATTTGTGTCGCTATCACTTTGTGCTCTTTCTTTTATCTCTACTATAATATCACCTTCATCACGGACAGTATAGCCAATGTTTTCAAGTCTTTCACTCAATCCTGCATATCTAATGGCACTAGGTCCCATATCCACTCCTCTTCTAGTTTGACCAAGATCCATTGGAACACCAATTATTGAAATTTCTTTCTTCATGTATAATTCTCCTCCTTCGATTTTTCTTCCCTAGTATAAGGGTAAAAGGCTAGATGACTCAACTCGACATTTTTTTGAATATTTATACGATTAAGAAAAGGGTGAAAGCTCTGGGTTAAAATTCCTATTTTTGAGTGGTGAAGTGTATAAAATCATTACCGTATAGGGTATGTGAATTAATTTAAAAAAGTGGGTTGAATACCTGTAAAATCTACACTCTTTTGATATTTCCGATGAGAGTGGGAGCTCGACCGATCAAAATCTCCCGTTAAGGACTCCGTTAAAAATATTGAATATTTTTATTAGGTATATTATTCAGGAAATGGAGCAGCCGCATATACAAATCATGGAAGGACATTTCGTTTTCATATTGAATAGGATTGTTTCTGACCAAAAACCAAGAGCTGTTTGCCAAACTGAGGTTAACTGTGAGAAACGAAATATAATAATCTATAGTCCATCATGTCGGCATAATCTATGTATCTTGGATTATTCATCCTCAGTATGTTTTTTGTACTAGTTGCAAATATCATGAAAAAACGACGAGCGGAAAAATCAAAGATATTTCCGACCAAAAGAATAGGAAAGTTTGTTGGAGAAAGTGGGAACTGCAGCCCCGATTTCATATTGGATCATAAGGGTTTGCTGCCGGAAAACAAAATAGGTAAAGTAGCGTCAGGCTATGATTGCTGCTCATATCGCTTTGTTAAAAAATATGAGTGCCATTAAAATGATTGACTCCATTCCTCATCTTCCAGAGGAACACCATTGCTAATGCTATATTCTACAATCATATTTCCATGTTTAAATCCATGCATCTTTTTTTAGTGCAGCGATAATTACAGTAAAGCGGTCTTCATCTGCATACTGTTTCTTACATGAAAAGGTGATCCGAATGGTTGGGACAACGTCATAATCTTTATAGCTTGCTGGTTTATTCGGATCAATCTTCAATTCATTCCCGATCCCCTCATCAAAGACCAAGACTAATTGATTCGAATCGCCTATTCCTTGTTGAATCTCTTCCCAATCATCACTTTCTGCAATATCTCCCATATCTTGGATATCAAAATGTCCCCCAGTTCATTTTCAATATAAGGCCTTATCTCTTTTTCAGCATCATCTTGCTATTCTTCAGATAAGAAGGTATCTGCCATTTCCCCTGTTTCATCATTAAAGTAAACTAAAAATTTAGTACCATATTTTTTATGTTTCACTTTAGTTGCATATTCAAAATAGTTGCAATTACCCATATTATTATAGAGGACATCATATATTTCCGTTTTATCTTCAAAGTTTTTCACTAAATACCGTTCAGCTTGAATTCTAACCTTTTTTTCTTCTTCAGGATCAGCTTTCATACTCTTTGTGATTGAAAACACAAGTATTACGACACGGCCATATTGAGTAAGAAAATAGTTAATAAAGTCAGTGAAATCTTTCTTGTTTTGCTCAAGGAACACCCTCCCGTTATCTCTGCTTATATTCAATTGAATTTAAGGAGTGCCTCTTTTTTAGCTGTGAAATCTAAATTATTTGCGATTCACATATCGGGATACTTTGTTACAATATTTATATAGATAGTACCCTAAAGGGAGAGATTTATTTGGAAACCTATCAAAGAGAAATGAATCATAACCGAGATGAATTCAGAAAGATGAGGTGGAAACAGCATCGTTCACAAGTTACAGGGTTATTCGATGCCGTTTTTTCGAAAAAAGAGATTGTTGATAAAATGGCTATCGTTGGTGCAGGGAATTGCGATGATTTGGATATCGATTATCTAGCAGCTAAATGCAATTCCATATATTTATTCGATATTGATATGGAAAGTATGGAAAAGGGTATAGAGAATTTGCCTGAACATACTCGAAAAAAAATTCAGCTTGTTGAAATCGATGTTACAGGCCTAGATAAAATGGATTTTGATCACCACCTATCTTCCATGCTGGATCGTGGTGAAAAGGCAGAGGAAATTATTCAGTATGTAAAGGATGCCGAGAATCGGTTAGGTCGGCTTTCTGAAAGTATTTTTGCCAATCATTATAATGGTTTTGACGTTATAGCAACTTCCGCCATTTATACTCAACTTTTTTATAATTGGGCCAAGGAACTGCTTTCTGATTACTCAAACCAATATCAAAATAAAGACGCAGAAGAAATAAAGAATGGACTTTTAGATCTAAGGGATGAGATAGTACGAACGTTGAATCACTCTATTTCTAAATGTATCAAGGAAAATGGATTCTATATTACATGGACTGATATCTTAAAAATCGAACCTGAGTATATGGATACCATTAATGAAGGGCTTGGTGCCATATTTGTCTTAGCTTCAAACGTGGGGTATGGGGCAGCATTGATTGGGATAAAATCTTTTATTGAAAAAGTGGGTAAAAGTGAATTATCCCTTCGGTATTGGCCATGGGATTTTAATGCAAATAAACAGTATTTGACCATTGGAATTATAGGGAGATTGAAATGATTGTCATACAACTGAAAAACGGAATGAAAGGGATAGGTAAGCATATCAACTGCTGTACCTATCTTTTTTTTGTTTCGTATAAGTCTCCTAAGGAATATTTTTATTCATCCATTTCTAAGGCTAGATAAATAGGGGACTTTTATCAATGAATCATACAAAGATAAGACATAATCATATGAAAGGTGTAAAAAAACGATAAAATTTTTGACTATTTGTCTAATGAATTCACAAACTGGTGTAGATATAATGAATCTATTAAAAACAGAATATTTCAATAAGTCAGGATATGGACAACAAAAGAAAAGGAAGTGGTGAGTGTTTGAAGGCTGATATCGTATTCATAAACGGCGAGGTCATAACAGTTGATCAAAAAAATTCAATCGCAGAAGCCTTGGCAGTTAAAGGAAATCGCATCTCGGCAGTTGGAACGAATCAGGAAATGAAGGTTTTTATCGGAGAAGAAACAAATGTGATTGACTTGCAGGGAAAGTCATTACTGCCTGGGTTTATAGATTCTCATATTCACCTTATATTGTACGGTGTCAACCAGTTGGCAGTAAGTTGTAAAGCTGAACATATAGAATCTGTAAAAGATTTGTTAATCGATCTGAAGAAGAAAGCTTCGACAATCCCTAAAGGTGAATGGATCCGCGCCTGGGGCTTCAATGAAACCGCTATGAAAGAAAAACGGTATCCAACAATTACAGAGTTGGATGCCATTTCAACAGACCATCCCATTATGGTAACCCGTACATGCAGCCATATAAGTGTTGTGAACAGCCGGGCGTTAGAACTTGCCCGAATTGATGAAAACTCAGAGAATCCAAAAGGCGGGATTATTGAAAAGGATAAGGCAGGGAGGAATACAGGCAAACTAATTGAAACAGCAAATATGATAATGGCCGACATTGCAAGCTATTCAGAAAGTGAACTGTTGAAAGCAGTGAAAATTGCATCGGAGCATTTCATTGCCGCAGGCATAACTAGCATTCATGAAGCTGGTGCTTATGGTCCTGAAAGTTTCCGTTTAATGCAGCAAGCCATTAAAAGTAAGGATATACGTGTCCGCATCTATGCGATGGTAGGTTCATTGAATAATTCGCATGAATTTGTAAACAAAGTGGTATCTTCTGGAATCGTAACCGGAACTGGGGACGAAAGATTTAAAATTGGACCGGCTAAATTGTTTACGGATGGCAGCAGCACCGGTCCGACGATCGCTACCCGTGAGCCCTATTCGAGTGATCCTGGCAATTTTGGCATTCTTTATTATAAAGAAGAAGAAATCTATCAAGTATTAGGTCAGGCACATAAAAAAGGCTATCAGATCACAGTACACGCCCAAGGGGACAGGGCGATAGAGATGTATTTAAATTGTGTGGAAAAGGCTTTGAATGAAACTCCAAGAAAAGATCATAGACATAGAATTGAGCATGCTGGAATATCTGCGCCAGATTTACAACAGAGGATGAAAGAACTTGGAATCATCCCAATCCCCAACCCCCCATTTCCTTATGAATTCGGTGATATATATATCGAACACTACGGTAATAGGGTCAACCGCATGTACGCCGCCCGTGATTATATTGATAATGGCATCTTGGCCGCAGGTGGATCTGATGCTCCCATTACTGATCACGACCCTTTATTAGGCATACATGTTGCAGTTAATAGAAGAAGCAGGTCCGGTATGAAGATAGGTACGGTTCAATCGATTAGCGTAATGGAGGCCATTAAACTATACACATGGAATGGCGCCTTTGCGAGTTTCGATGAGGATGTCAAAGGCAGCATAGAGGTAGGGAAGCTAGCCGATCTAGTAGTATTGAATGATAGTATATTGAAAGTAGATCCTCAAAATATCAAGGATTTAAAAGTTGAATCAACGATTCTAAACGGAGAGATTCTCTATCATAGGGAAACATTGGTGGAAATATAATCTATAGGAACTATTAAACGACAAAGACCTTAAACTTCAATTTTGTTGCTTAAGCCAACCTATGTAGAATTTAGCAGGTTATCTAAAAGGGGGATATTCATTATGAAAAAGCAAAAATTATTAATTAATGGTGAGAGACTGAGTCATACGCTCGAGAAATTTGCGGATTTCGGACGGACAGAAAACAACGGAGTCACACGGTTATCCCTGTCCGAGGAAGATCGATTAGTCCGTGATTACTTTTGCTCTTGTTGTAAAGAATTGGGGATGACCATTAAGGTTGATGACATGGGGAATATTTACGCTACTTTAACGGGACTTGAAGACAAACCGCCAATTGTTTTAGGATCACATATGGATACCGTGAAAAAAGGCGGGCGGTTTGATGGTATCTTGGGTGTAGCTGCCGGCTTGGAAGTCGTGCGGACGCTGGTGGAAAATAATATCCAGCCTAAAATTCCGGTAATGATCGTCAATTTTACGAACGAAGAAGGAGCCAGATTCGAACCTTCCATGATGTCTTCGGGAGTTCTTTCGGGTAAATTCGAGAAATCCATCATGCTGCAAAAGACGGATAGTGAAGGAACCACTTTCGAAAGTGCCTTAAATGCCATTGGATACGCAGGAAATGAAGAGTCCCGTTTAAAAGAAGCGACTGCATTTCTAGAATTGCATATTGAACAAGGGCCCATTCTTGAACGTGAATCGTTAACGATCGGTGTCGTTGAATGTGTCCTTGGAATGGTGTGCTATGAAATGGAAGTTACTGGAGAATCCGATCATGCGGGAACCACCCCGATGATTATGAGAAAGGATGCGTTCTTCACTGCGAATAGCTTGATTATGGAGGCTCGTCAGAAATTAGGCATGCTTGATGACGATTTGGTTTTTACGATTGGAAGGGTAAATGTGTTTCCTAATATCCATACGGTCATCCCTAATAAAGTAGTTTTTTCGCTAGAAGCAAGGCATAAGGATTTCAAGGTCATCGAAAAGGTGGAGGAAGTCATTGAAGGCCTTACAACCACAGGTATAGAAGGAGGCTGTGACATTCAAGTGAAAAAATTATGGGACAGGGATACCGTTTGGTTCGATAAATCAATTTGCAATTTGCTTGAACTATCGACCAATTCATTAGGTCTACCATATAAAAGAATGGTAAGCGGTGCTGGACATGATGCTCAGTTTATAGCTAGTTTTATACCGACTGCCATGGTTTTCGTACCAAGCATCAAAGGTAAAAGTCATTGTGAAGAGGAACTTACTACTTGGGAAGATTGTGAAAAAGGCGTCAATGTAATATTGGAAACGGTCCTTGCCATCCAGTCCAATTAAGGCGAATATATGTTTTGTTGAAAGAAGGAAATATCCGTAACTAACGTTTATGCTATCAAACCATCAGTTTTGTATGTAAGTCGACTTGACTGATGGTGATTCCATGTTAAGAACCTAACAAGGGGAGGGTATAATTTGAATGCTATTAAGCTATTGCTTTTTGTTCCATTCATAGGGTTCTTGGGTTTATTGCCCTATGCAAATAAAATAGAACCGTACATATTGGGAATGCCTTTTTTGTTATTTTGGGTTGCATTTTGGATGGTGATGGCTTCAGTTATTTTAATGATTGTCTATAGGTTCGATCCTGATAATAAAGGGAGTGATCCTGAATGAATATCTCATTACTCATCATTTCCATCTTCTTGGTGCTCGCACTTTATTTAGGGATCAAAGCAAGAAAAGGGAAGGATATGGATATGGAGCAATTTGCCGTAGGGGGCAGGGGCTTCGGTACATTCTTCATTTTTCTGCTGATAGCAGGTGAAATTTATACAACTTTCACATTTCTGGGCGGAAGTGGGTGGGCTTACTCAAAAGGTGCGGCTGCTTATTATGTTCCCGCCTATATATTCTTAGCCTACGTCCTATCGTATTGGCTTGTTCCTAAAATATGGAAATACTCCAAACGCCATTCCATTATCTCTCAGCCGGAGTATTTTGCATCTAAATACAAGAGCCGATCAATGGGGATGATCGTGGCCGTATTGGGAAGCCTAGCTCTCGTTCCGTACATAGTCATACAGCTCAAAGGATTAGGCATCATTGTTTCAGAAGCATCTTATGGAGCGATTTCACCAGTTGCTGCAAGTGTTATCGGTGCTGTAGTCGTAACTACTTATGTAATGATTTCAGGCATTCATGGGTCAGCATGGACTGCGATACTAAAAGATTTCATGATTTTGGTTGTCGTTATCTTTTTGGGGATTTACATCCCATTTCATTACTTCGGGGGCATACAGCCAATGTTCGAGACAGTCCAAGCGGCAAAACCGGAAATGTTAGTTTTGGCGGATCACGGATTGAGTCAGTCCTGGTTTGTGTCCACCGTTTTGCTGAATGCACTGGGATTTTATTTACTGCCACAAACTTTCATGGTTGTTTTATCGTCGAATGGTGAAAGAACCCTTCGCAAAAATGCCATTGCTTTACCCTTATACACACTGTTACTGCTTTTCGTCTTTTTCATAGGATATGCAGCTATCATGGAAATCCCGGGCTTACAAGGAGCAGATGGGGATCTATCACTGTTAAGGCTGGCGATTCAAACATTCGATCCATGGGTGATAGGGTTTATCGGAGCTGCAGGTTTATTGACTGCCCTTGTACCGGCTTCAGTCATGCTAATGGCTGCATCGGTAGGTCTGACAAATAGCTTTTTCAAAGTTCTGGTACCTTCTGCGAGTGAAACACATCAATTGATCGTCTCAAGATTAATTATTATTGGTATCTCAATAATCGCTTTAATTGTTACGGTAACAGGCGGCGAGGCTTTGGCCATCTTGAATATCATGTCATATAGTTTAATAACCCAACTGGCACCTGCCTTGTTTTGCAGTTTACCAAAAAATAATATAATTAATAAGTATGGTGCGATGACAGGAATCTTGGCAGGCGTCCTAATCGTTCTATATGCGACAATTGCAGATGTTAAGGTTGCGACATTCCTGCCGGGTATACCGCATGTAATTAATGATATCAGTACAGGTGTCATAGCTTTGTTAATTAATATACTAGTAACATTCATTGTAAGTGCACTGACTAAACATATCGCTATGCAAGAGAATGAAATGAATGATTTGAATAAAATATCCTGATTGCGTTTAATCAAGTTTTCCATGGGGATTACTGACAAGATGAACTGGTAGGGCATGATTTGGGAGGGATTTCGTGAAAATTAACATAACGGCTTGCCAATTCCGTGTAGAAAATGTGTCAACTTTCAATGAATTTCAGAAACAGGTGGAAGAATTGATCAACCAAGTTCCCGAAGACTCGGATTATATCATTTTTCCTGAATTGTTAACTATCGGGTTATCAGCGACCTTTGGAATACAGGATGCTTCATCCGTTATGAGGATTGATGAATATACCAATCAATATAAAGAACTTTTCAGGTCAATTTCAAGAAAAAGAAAACAGATCATTATTGCGGGCACGCATCTGGAACGCCGCGATAATGAATACTTCAATATTGCATACATTTTTGATAGAAACGGATCATACGTTGAGCATAAAAAAACTCATATCTTTCCTGCTGAAGCAAATTGGTGTACCTCTGAAGGCGATGATCTGGAGGTTTATTCCATTGGTCCGGTTAGGATTGGAATAGCAATATGTTATGAAGCGGAGATACCTGAAATTTCAAGAATATTATCAGTGAACGGGGCCGACATCATTTTTTGTCCATCATACACGTTTACAGAGGCTGGTTTTTGGCGAGTTCGCCATTGTGCACATGCACGTGCAATCGAGAATCAGGTATATTTTGTTCATTGCCCCACAGTTGGTGAACCAGGGGCACCCCTGCCGGACGGATACGGTCGTGCCAGTATACTTAGCCCCTGTGACAGTGCTTGGCCAGCAAATGGTATAGTAGTTGAGGCTGAAATGAATGAACATACCATTATTACCGGTACGGTCGATATAGACGAACTTTATGAGAATCGAAAAAGTGGTGCAGCAACCACTTTCAATGATCGTAATCGCAGAAAAGATATGTATGCGAAGTATGTGCCTTATGAGAAGCTGTATTAATCGGTTGGAAAAGACTTATTAATACAATAGTTCTCAGTTTGTCGACAAAAGGAGGTTCGGAATGCATCCCGAACCATGATATTAAAACACGACAATGAATAAAATATCATTAATTAGAATTTTACAAAAAAGCAAATGCGGTTAGCAGAGGGAGCTTGGCATGAACTTTTCTATATTGGTTTTGATCATCATGACATTTGCATTAGTCAGCACCATTGCAATAGGCGGGGAAAATGACGAAAATTATTCAGGTGCGGTTCAAGGTAATTTTGGCTAGATTAACAAGGATTTATGCAGCGTATTTCAGCGTATTAGTTTAGGAGTAGGTTTTTGTTTAATAATGGGTCATTTCGTCTTAATCGAAAGCCATTACTCGTGAAGTCAGCGCTTTTCTATTTCATTGCCGGAGGAATCGGGAATTAACTTAATATACGAAATATATTGTCAAATGCATATTGCATATAATAGAATATATGTAGCCATTTCATATTGTAATAATATAGATAGACACCCTATTTATACCTGTTACGATGTCTGTAATGGCAGGAGGCACAAAAGTATGTTTCATCAGAAAACAGTATATATAGTCGGCGAATCGAAGGCAGCTTCTAATAACCCTATTACACAGCAATTCAACTGCTTTTTTATCGGGTTCGTCATTGATAGTGATACACATGAAATAGTGGATGTGGAATGCTCGACAACGATATCGCTTACATCAAGGTTCATTCAATCCATGTTAGTGGGCAAATCCATTCTTCGACCCGATGAATTGGAAAAAGAAATTGAGAAACGTTACTTTGGGTCATCTCAGAAAGCACTGGCCGTCGCTCTAAGAAATGCGAGCATTAAATATCATCAACTTTATAAGTTATAGCTGCTTCATTTGTTATTCGCAATTGAAATCCAGCTGTTAAAGAGTGTGTAGGCGCTCTTTGGCAGCTGGATTTTTTATGTAGGGCTTCGTTAGGCTTCACTGTCGAATTTGATTTCTTCTGCTTATTGTCTTTTTACCGAAGATGAAAATGACATTTTAGTTTAATAGAATCCCTTAAATATAAGGAGGTATGGGAAATGATTCAAGACGGTGTGATGTTTGTCTGTTTTTTATTGGCATTTACTGCAGTGATTGCGGTAGCGGAAAAAAAGATAGGAGGAAGGTTCTTCAAGTATGTTCCTGGTATTGTCCTTATTTATATTGGAGCTGCTCTGATGAAAACATTTGGGGTATTTTCAGATAGTGAATCAGTCGAAAGTGCATATAGCACCATACGTGGCCTCCTGCTGCCTGCCATGTTGATGCTCATGCTTTTGCAATGCGATATGCGAAAAATAATCAGACTCGGACCTAAGATGCTTTTAACTTTTTTTGCCGCTTCATTCAGTATCATCGGCGGGTTCACTCTTACTTACGTTTTAATGAATGGTTTTTATGCGGAAGGAACATGGAAGGCATTTTCTGCTTTAAGCGCAAGCTGGACTGGGGGATCTGCCAATATGGTGATTTTGCAAGGCATACTCGATGTACCTGAAAATATTTTTGGCTATGCGTTAATCATGGATACAGTCAATTATTCCATTTGGGTCATGTTCTTGTTTTGGCTGGTGCCTCTTGCAGGAAAATTCAATATTTGGACTAAAGCGGATACATCTTTCATTGATCAAATGACATCTGAGCTTGAAGCAGGGGAAACCGCCAAGACGGAATTTGGATTCGTGGAATTGATTGGTTTCTTGGCACTTGCTTTAATTGTATCAGCAGGGGCAATCAAAATTGGGGAAAGCCTGCCAGTACTGGGTGCCGCTGTGAATGGAACGACTTGGACGATCATCATCGCTTCGACCGTAGGTTTAATTCTGGCTGTCACAAAGGTTGGACGTATTGCCGGTTCCATGGAAATTTCAAAAGTCATGCTTTATATAGTCATTGGTTTAATTGCTTCCCATGCCGATTTTTCACAGCTGTTTCAAGCACCTGTGTATATTTTATCCGGATTTATGATTCTATTCTTTCATGGATTGATCATGGTCATTTTGGCCAAAATCTTTAAGTTGGATCTATTTACAATGGGAGTTGCCTCATTGGCCAATATAGGGGGTGTGGCATCAGCCCCTATATTGGCAGGGGCATTCAACCGTGCGCTAATACCGGTCGGGATTTTGATGGCTGTACTCGGCAGTCTTCTGGGTACCTACAATGGGAGTTGCCTCATTGGCCAATATAGGGGGTGTGGCATCAGCCCCTATATTGGCAGGGGCATTCAACCGTG